>CAYNIK010000129.1:1531-4295 GCA_964397145.1 uncultured Limnohabitans sp. | reverse complement strand
AACCTCAAAACCACGACTCGTGAAACTGATTCTTCTCGTAGCAAAAGCAAAAAACCGAGTGATCGGGAAAGACAACCAGCTGATCTGGAAACTATCCGCTGACCTCAAGCGCTTCAAAAACCTGACCACAGGACATTACTTGCTCATGGGTCGCAAAACCTTTGAATCCCTAGGCAGACCGCTTCCCAACCGTACGCATTTGATCATCACCCGCAACCCGGAATTTGAAGCCCCAGAGGGACACTTTGCCTTTCATTCGTTAGAAGAAGCCCTTATTTTTTGCACGAAGCGTCAGCTGGAAAAATTATTTGTGATTGGCGGGGGTGAAATTTACAAGGAAGCACTACCTCTCTGCGATGTTCTGGAAATCACGGAAGTAGAAGCCAGCCCCGAGGGTGATACCTTTTTTCCGGAATTAGACACATCCATTTGGAAGGAAAAAGAGCGGGAAGAATTCCCTGCCGATGAAACCAACGAATACCCCTATGCTTTTGTCACCTACGAAAAACGCTAAGCCATGGCCAAACCTGTAATCTGGATCACGGGAGCATCCTCTGGCATTGGGGAAGCCGCTGCCAAGAAATTTTCGAAAGCGGGCTACGCGCTCATTCTTTCTGCTCGCAACGAACACGAACTCCATCGGGTCAAGCAAGCCTGTGCCTTCCCAGATGAATGCCGGATCCTCACCCTCGACCTGGCCGCATCGGCTGACTTTGCTGAGAAGGTAGCCACAGCAATTTCCTTTTTTGGCCAAGTCGATATCCTCTTACACAACGGAGGCATCAGCCAGCGTTCCCTGATCAAGGACACCCTTCTCGAGGTGGATCGACGCTTGATGGAAGTCAACTATTTTGGAACCGTGGCCTTGACCAAAGCCATTCTCCCCCATTTTCTAGCCCGCAAAAAAGGGCAGTTTGGGGTAGTCACCTCCCTGGTAGGAAAATTTGGTTCGCCCTACCGCTCCTCCTATGCAGGGGCCAAACATGCCTTGCATGGCTTCTTTGATACCCTTCGAGCCGAACACCATCAAGATGGGATTGCCGTGACCTTGATCTGTCCGGGCTTTATCCGTACCCAGGTATCCATCAATGCTGTAACGGGTGACGGAAGCCCTTTGGGAGAAATGGACCAAGCCCAAAACCAAGGTATGTCCCCAGAGGCCTGCGCAGAGGAACTCTTTATAGCCATAGTCAAGAAAAAAGAAGAAGTATACATAGGCGGAAAGGAAACCCTCGCAGTCTACCTGAAGCGCTTCTTGCCTGGACTATTTTCACGCATCCTACGTACAGCAAAAGTTAGATAACACCCCATGTCAACCGTAACCGCAGAAATCATCGCCATTGGAGACGAACTCCTCTATGGACAAATCATGGACACCAATTCCCACTGGATCAGCCAGGAATTGGATGCAGTGGGCGTGCGGGTGGTACGAAAAACCACCGTTGGGGATAATCGAACCGACATTCTAACTGCTTTTGAAGAAGCATCGAAGCGAGCCAACCTCATTCTCATCACCGGAGGCCTAGGCCCCACACAGGATGACCTCACCAAGCCCCTGCTAGCCGAATACTTCGGCTGTGAAATCGTAGAAGTACCCGAGGCAGTTGCTGCCGTGTCCGCCTACTTCACTCGCCGCGGTCGAGAAATGACACGACTCAATATCCTCCAGGGACACCTGCCCACCTGCTGTACCTACGTACCCAATGAGGTCGGTACGGCTCCAGGGATGTGGTTTGAGCAAAAGGGATGCTACTGGATGTCCATGCCCGGCGTACCGCATGAGATGAAAAAATTGGTCAAGGACTTTGTGCTGCCCAAACTTTCCCAGGTCTTTGACCTCCCTGTCATCTACCACAAGCTGATCAAAACAGCAGGCATTGGAGAATCTTGGCTTGCCGATTTGATTAAGGATTGGGAAAATGCACTTCCAAGCCACATTCGACTCGCCTACCTTCCTTCCTTGGGTCATGTCAAACTTCGACTCACCGCATTTGGGGAAGACAAGAACCTGCTCGCTGCAGAAGTAGAACAACAAATTCAACAGGTACTGCCCTTGATTTCCTCCTATGTCTATGGTTACGACGAAGAAACCTTGGAAACAGCCATTGGGAAACTTTTGAAGAACGCAGGGAAAACTTTAGCTTTAGCTGAAAGTTGCTCAGGCGGCTACATTTCCCACTTGATCACTACCGTACCTGGAAGTTCAAATTACCTACGAGGGACCGTGGTTCCATACCACAACGATTTGAAGGAACAAGTCCTTGGCGTGAGTTCGGCTACCCTGGCGCAGCATGGCGCGGTCAGTGAAGAAACCGTCCGAGAAATGGCCACGGGAGTCAAAAAGCTACTTGGTGCAGATTTTGGGCTTGCTAGTTCAGGTATCGCAGGTCCAGATGGAGGGACCCCAGACAAGCCAGTAGGTACGGTTTGGATTGCCTGTGCAGGTCCTGACTTTGTGGAGGCCAAGCTTTTGCAATTGACACAAGATCGGCTGATCAACATTCAATTGACTGGCGTGGCGGTGTTAAATTTACTCCGAATCTGCTTCTTGAAGCACAACAAATAAAATTTTACCGAAAGGACTTGGGTAGCAGGTCAATAAAATTTAATTTTAAAACTTGAATATAAACCCAATTAAATTACCAAAAGTATCATGGCAAGTGTAGAAATGCTCATGCCCAAGATGGGCGAAAGTATCATTGAAGGCACCATCCTTACTTGGCTCAAGAAGGAAGGCGATTCCATTGAGGCAGATGAATCGGTC
>CAYNIK010000129.1:0-1431 GCA_964397145.1 uncultured Limnohabitans sp. | reverse complement strand
CGCATGCGCAAGATGATTGCCACGCGCATGGTGGAATCCAAGCGTATTTCTGCCCATGTCACCTCTTTTGTAGAGGCAGACATGACCAACATTGTACTTTGGAGAGAGAAAAATAAAGAAGCCTACAAGGCCAAGTATGGGGAAGGAATTACGTTTACCCCTTTCTTTATCGATGCGGTAGCCAAGGCCATTCGTGATTTCCCGATGATCAATATCTCCGTCGAAGGGGATCATATTTTGAAGAAAAAGGACATCAACATCGGCATGGCCGTGGCTTTGCCTTCGGGCAACTTGATTGTACCGGTTATTAAGAATGCCGACCAACTCAACATTGTCGGGATTTCTAAAAAAGTAAATGACCTGGCCAATCGAGCCCGTAACAACAAGTTGACGGCGGATGATGTCACTGGAGGTACCTACACGGTATCGAATGTGGGATCCTTCGGAAACGTGATGGGTACCCCCATCATTCCACAACCTCAAGTAGCCATCTTGGCGATCGGCGCCATTGTCAAAAAACCAGCGGTGGTAGAAACACCTACGGGAGATGTGATTGCGATCCGTCATAAAATGTTCCTCTCCCACTCCTACGATCACCGCGTGGTCGATGGATCCTTGGGAGGCATGTTTGTTCGAAGAGTGGCGGATTACTTGGAGGAGTTTGATTTGGAGACAGCTTTGTAGATTTTGGTCAACGGACGACAGTCCACGGTCCACTGCCGATTGAATTGAACCGCAACCCTTATTTTCTTTGGTAGATGTGGTAAAAGTGGATGATCACAAACCAAAAATCCCCCAAGAAGTGAAATCACTCCTTGGGGGATTTTTTATTTTATTATTCCAAAGGTTCACCTGCGAAAAACAATCGCTGAAGGTCAAGGAAATTTGCTGTGGACCGTGGACTGCGGACTGTTGACAGAGTAATTAACGCCCCTGTGCCTGAAGTTTTACCTTCCTGTAGTACTGCTCCAATTTGCCTGCCAGTACAGCCAAGCGGAGGGGTTTGGTCAGGTAGTCATCCATCCCCACTTCAAAGGCCTTATTTTGATCGTCTTCGAAGGCATTGGCTGAAAGTCCAATCAAAATCAGTTGTTTTCCTTGGGGTAACTTTCGAATCTCCTCCGTAGCTTCCAATCCATTCATAACCGGCATTTGCACATCCATAAACACAAGATCGAAGTCATGGGCGATCACTTTTTCCACGGCTTCCCTTCCATTTTTCGCTACTTCAAACCCATATCCCAGTTGCTTAAACATCAACCCCATCAATTGCAAATTGAGGTCGTTGTCTTCCGCAATCAAAATCCGTAGCGGGAAATCCTTGCCCAACTCCTCCGTCAAGGCTTGTGGTGGTTCCTCTTTGACCACCGCGGTCAAGGCTTGCTGCTTTACCTTGGCCAATACCGAAAACTGGAAAGTGGCCCCTTGACC
>CAYNIK010000128.1:0-4328 GCA_964397145.1 uncultured Limnohabitans sp. | reverse complement strand
AGGATCGCTTGGTCAAGAGTTTGATGACCAAAGGAAAGTTTCAAGGGGAAGTGGAAAAGGATTTCTACGGAAATCTCCTTCGTCCACTAGAACCAGTTAGCCGAGGAGCCATTACAGCTTCAGAGGAAGAGCTAGCACGAAACTCAAGATCCAGAAGTGCCAAATTGAGAGTAGCGAAAAAAACAGGAAAATGAGTCAGAACACCTTCAAGAACAAATTGAAAGAAGGAAGCGGCCCACAAAGCCGTTCAGGGAAGACTATTTTTTCTTGGATTGAAGAAAAGCTAGATGTCAAGCGAATTCTTGGAGAAGGGGTGCCTGTGCAATTGGTGCCTCCGGTAGGATTTGTGGCGTTATTGGCTTTGATCTACATCTACAGCAACCTGCGTGCAGAAAATAAGATTCGGCAAATCGACAAAGCGAAGCAAGAAGTGGCAGACATGCGGGCGGATGTGACTACGCTTGAAGCTGAATACATGAAAAGCAGCATGCAATCTGAAGTATCCAAGCGCGTAGCTGCGCTTGAAATTTATGAGTTGAACCAACCTCCGGTAAAAATAGAACTACCTAAAAAGTGAACATCAAACGCTCCATAGTGATCCGAGTTCGGGTGATCTTCATCCTGGTGGCTTTGGCGGCTTGTGCGATACCGTACAAGGTGGCAGTAGTTCAATTGGTGGAAGGAGAGAAATGGAAAGCAAAGGCTGAGCAGGTAAATTTCCAGTACCGAGAGGTTCCTGCCACCAGAGGAAATATTTATGCTGCAGACGGAAGTCTGTTGGCAACGAGTCTTCCGTTTTACCAAGTGGCGATTGATCCCACGGTCGTGGAGGATAAAAAGTTTGATGCAGGGATTGACTCCTTGGCTAATCTTTTGGCGACGTTTTATCAAGACAAGTCTGCTACCGCCTACAAGCGAATGATTCAGGATGCAAGATCTAACCAAAAGCGGTACTTGATGGTCAATCGTAGACAAATCAATTACCAGGATATGCAGCTTTTGAGAACCTGGCCAATTTTTAGAGAAGGTAGAATTGAGGGGGGCGTGATTTTTGAAAAAATTGAACGACGGTACCAGCCTTTCAGCTCCTTGGCTAGCCGAACATTAGGCACCTTAAATCAGGACGGAGTGGGTTCGGGTATTGAATATAGTTTCAACAACCAACTCAAAGGCCAAAATGGCAAAGCCTTATTCCAGCGGCTTTCAGGTGGAGTGTGGAAGCCTCTTTTTGATGTGGATGACGTCAAGCCATTGGATGGCTACGATATCCAAACTACACTGGATGTGACCATACAAGATGTGGCGGAAACGGCTTTACGAAATCGCTTGATGGAAACTGATGCCGCGTTTGGCTCCGTCATCGTGATGGAAGTAGCAACTGGCCATGTCAAAGCCATCTCCAACTTGCAAAAAAATGCAGCCGGAACTGGCTATGTAGAAAGCTACAACTATGCAGTTGGGGACATGGGAAGTGTAGAGCCTGGTTCTACCTTCAAATTGGTATCCATGCTCGCCTTGTTGGAAGAAAACAAAATCAGTCCCAACGATATGATTGAGACTGGCAACGGGGTGCATCGCTTTTATGGGCAACCCATGGTTGATGCCAAGAATGGAGGCTATGGAACCATCACCATCCGTCAGGCATTTGAAAAATCCTCCAATGTGGCCATCTCCAAATTGGTAGATCGGCATTTTGGTTCCAGCCCATCCAAATTTTTGAGCTATATGGATAAAGTTGGGTTGGCACAGCCGCTCAATTTGCAGCTTCTTGGCGAAGGCAAACCTTTTTTCAAAACTCCGGGTGCAAAAAATTGGTACGGAACTTCTCTTCCTTGGATTTCCATTGGATATGAATCCAAGTTAAACCCAATCCATACCCTGGCCTTGTACAATGCAGTGGCCAATGGTGGAAAAATGGTGAAGCCTCTTTTTGTAAAGTCAGTGAGCAATGGTGCACAAACCATTGAAACCTTCGAGCCTGTAGTGATCCGTGAAGCCATCGCTTCTCCCAAAACTATTGCCCAACTTCAAGAGCTTTTGTTGGGTGTGGTAGAAAATGGAACCGCGAAGAACATCAAGAACCCGAATTACAAAATTGCAGGAAAAACGGGAACTGCACAGAAAGTTATTGATGGAGCTTACAAGGAGATTTACTACACCAGTTTTGCTGGTTACTTCCCGGCAGACCGCCCTAAGTACAGCATGGTGGTAGTGATTGATAGTCCAAAAGGAGTGGCTGTTTTTGGAGGGGATGTTTCTGCTCCAGTTTTTAAAGCAATTGCTGACAAAATATTCGCCAAGGACTTGGATTTGAATGTAGTGAATCAATCCAAGATAGTCCCTGCTGCAATCCCAGGTTCCAAGTTTCCTTATGTTGCTTCGGGTAAGGGAGAAGAGCTTCAAGGCATTTTTGAATACCTCAAGTTGCCTTTGAAATCCCCAAGTCAAGAAGATTGGGTAATGGCGACATCCAATGCAGGACAGGTTCAGCTGCTACAAGTAGATACAGAAAAGGCTGTAGTGCCCAATGTATCCGGAATGTCACTTCGGGATGCATTGTACATTTTAGAGAATAAAGGATTGAAAGTGAATTTCAACGGAAAGGGCCGGGTAGTTACCCAGTCCATTTTGCCTGGAACTGCCCTTACTCCTAATGCCACCATTGACCTTGTACTTGGATAAATGAACGTGCTCAAAGACATATTGTACAAAGTGTCACTGACCTCGACTTATGGAGACATGGAGCGAAAGGTGAGTGAGGTGGTTTTTGATAGCCGCAAGGTGGTTGAAAATTGTGCGTTTGTCGCTGTCAAGGGCACTCAAGTGGATGGGCATGATTTTATTGCGCTTGCCTTGGAAAAAGGAGCCACCACCATCGTTTGCGAACAACTTCCTGAGACACTGGCTACGGGCATCACCTTCATTCAAGTAGTCGATTCGGCAAAGGCCTTGGGAATTATGGCTGCTAATTTTTACGGCAACCCCTCTGAAAAAATCAAGGTAGTGGCAGTCACTGGGACCAATGGCAAAACTACCACGGTCACTTTATTACACCAGTTGTTTGTCCGTATGGGCTATAGCACGGGCCTCTTGTCTACCGTAGAAAATAAAATCAACGAAGAGGTAATCCCTTCAACGCATACTACGCCGGATGCAGTAAGCGTGCAGGCCTTGCTACACAAAATGGTGGATGCAGGATGTACTCATTGCTTTATGGAGGCCAGTTCCCATGCCATTGTGCAGGAGCGAATCGCTGGATTGAAGTTGGCAGGTGCCGTATTTACCAACATTACCCACGATCATTTGGATTACCATGGCACCTTTGATGAATACATCAAGGCCAAGAAAAAGCTCTTTGATGAATTGCCAAAGGATGCCTTTGCATTAGTCAATGGAGATGATAAGCGTGGTGGAGTCATGGTTCAAAATTGCCGAGGAACCCTACAAACCTTTGGATTGAAGTCTGCTGCGGATTTCAAGGCTAAGATTCTTTCCAATACCATCGAAGGATTGGAATTGGATGTGAACGGCAAACTGATTTGGTTCAGAATGATTGGTTCCTTCAATGCCTACAATTTATTGGGAGTACTCGGAACCGCAGTGTTGTTAGGCGAAGATGAAGATGAAGTGCTTCGGGAATTGTCTGCCATCAAGGGTGCCAAGGGCCGCTTTGATCGAATCTCCATCGGAGGGATCACCGCCATCGTGGATTATGCCCACACTCCAGATGCGCTTGATAATGTACTGAAGACCATCAATGCTTTCCGTACAGGCAATGAGCAACTCATCACCGTCGTGGGCTGTGGAGGCAATCGGGACAAGACCAAGCGTCCGACTATGGCCAAAATAGCTGTTTCGGAGAGCACCAAAGCCATTTTTACCTCTGATAACCCGCGATTCGAGGAGCCTGCTGAAATTCTTCGCGACATGCAAGCGGGTGTTGGACCTACCGATTTTCGAAAAACCTTAACCATTGAAGACCGGAGAGAGGCCATCAAGACTGCGCTTCTTCTTTGTCAAAAAGGAGATATCGTCCTGATTGCCGGCAAAGGGCATGAAGACTACCAAGAAATCAAAGGCGTAAAGCATCATTTCGATGATGCCGAAGTCGTGACGGAATTATTGACTCAACTAAACGGAAACTGACATGCTGTATTCACTATTTGACTACTTCGATCGAGTGTTGGACATCCCGGGAACGGGTGTATTCCGCTACATTTCTTTCCGTGCAGGCATGGCTGCTTTGGTTTCTTTGATTATCACAATCACCTTCGGACACCACATCATCAATTGGATCCGTAACCGTCAGATCGGAGAGACCGTTCGCG
>CAYNIK010000127.1:0-4352 GCA_964397145.1 uncultured Limnohabitans sp. | reverse complement strand
TAATCATAAAAAATAAATGTTGAGGTTCATTAAAACCTGCTGTGGTCTGTGGACAGTCAACCGTCGACACCCTTTATTCAAGTCCCTTGTCCCGCATTTTGACAAACTCGTCAAATCGTCGGTAAATGGCCACCGTAAATCCAAATAGCATCACGATCGTACCAATCCAAAGCACGTTGATGTAGGGCTTGACGATGGCCTTTAGCACCACATAATCTTTCTGGTATTGGTTGACCTTGAAAACAAATTTATTTTGATCCGGGAGTATGTTTTCCAAACTGATTTTGATTCCCAATTCGGAATCGGTTACTGGCAGCTTGCCTACCTGATTGTCTCGAATGATGAAGGTAGGTTCCAGCAATTTTTCCACATCGTAATCCAAGATGCGGATTTTAGCCTTCACGGCCACATCCCCTTCCTTCAAGGTGTAGCCATCTATCTCTTTCAATACCTCTGCACCATCAAAATAGGCCACGAAATCTGCTACATGGAATTGTTCTCCCTTACTTACCTCGTAGGTTTCATCCTCTTTCCATTCAGGATCAGAGAAATCATTCATGGCAGCCACATAGGTGTACAGGTCTTTGTCGAAGTAAATTTTGGAGTCAGGTGAAGATATCAAGCCCCCCATCCCTTCGTTAAACTGGGACATGGGCGTCAGCGAAAATTGCAAGGCCTCGTTCTGTAAATAATCAATCTTGAAGTAGTCATTTTCTTCTAACACCAGCTTCACGGTATCTCCCTTTTTGAAGTAGTTTTGAAAATCCTCGAGCGCAATCGCCTCATTCACCTCGCCCGTAGAAGCCAAGATCTTGGCAGGAACATATTCAGAAACCCCCACTACTTTCTTTTGTCTACCTCGGTAGACCACCGTGTAGTCCTTCATCTGGGTGGGCTTATTGATCCAGAGCAAGACGTGCTCCTTGTTCATTTCATCCTCCCAACTGTTGCTATAGGTCAATCCAGACATGTTTATGGAAATCACTTCCGAATACCCAGAGCTGAACATGATACCAATCAAGATCATTCCCAAACCGATGTGTGCCAGCGATCCACCTGCAAGTTTGAATGTGGACTTCTTCAGGAGTTTGATCAAAATCGTCGCATTGGCCACGATGGTAAACATCCCTACAAGTACAATGATCATGTATTTCCAGTCGTATACCTTCGCCAATACGATGACTGCTGTGGACAAGAGGATGGACACCACATAGGGCGTCACAAGGGAATCCCGCAAGGCCTTTTTATCGATTTTCTGCCACCAAAAAAACTGCCCTACCGAAGTCAATAAAGCCAACACCACAGCAAACCACAATTGAAATTTCGTATAGAACCCTACCTGGTCTGCGGGAGGAGCCATGTTGGAAATCCCTCCAAAGCTTTCTACCAGGGCATTCCACGCAGGAATCGACGTAGGCAATATCACCTGAAAGGACATAAGTCCCAAGGTCATCGCCCCCAAGAAAATCCAAAACTCACGAGAATAGAAGGATGCCTCACGCTCTGAAGTAGGCAAGTGCTTCCAAGCGCGAGCGGCAAGGAAAATCGCCACCCCCATGAAAAATAGTAAGTAAAGCAGCAACTGCCCCGACAAGCCCAAATCTGTGAAGGAGTGAACTGAAGCATCACCCAATACCCCCGAACGAACCAAGAAGGTAGCGTACAATACCAAGATAAAGCTGAGAATGACCAAGATGATGGAGGTCTTTAGGGCTGTAGCACTTTTCTTGAAGGTAATCATGGTATGAATCGCCGCAACCAAGATCAACCAAGGCACATACACTGCATTTTCTACCGGGTCCCAGTTCCAATATCCTCCGAAATTCAAGGTGACATAAGCCCAATAGGCACCCATGATGATGCCCATCCCTAAAATCATGGCCGAGAAAATCGCCCAAGGCAAGGCTGGACGAATCCATTCTGCATATTTTTTGGTAACCAATCCGCCAATTAAAAACGCAAAGGGAACCAAGGTGGAGGCATAACCCAAAAAGAGCGTAGGGGGGTGAATCACCATCCAAATATTCTGCAACAAGGGATTAAGTCCCGTGCCATCTTCCGGTACAAAGTCCGGATTCAAATCAAAAATCGGTGCTTGCGTAGCATCACGAAGTAAAATAAAAGGAGAGCTACCAATCTTCAGATCTCCCACCACTACTCCCAAAATCATGGAAATCAGGAATGCCTGAACCAACGAGAAAACAACCATGACAGGTGCCTCCCAGAATTTATTGGTATGTACCAGGATCAATCCAAGCACCACATTCCAAAATGCCCATAGGATAAAGGCTCCTTCCTGGCCCTCCCAAAAACTGGAGATCATGTAATGGACTGGAAGGGCTTTGGAACTATGCGAATACGCGTAAAAATACTCGTACCGCTGGTTGTAAATGATTTCGAATAAGGAGGCCGCTATCAAGCCGGTAGAAAGTGCATGAATATAAAAACTCACGCGACTGAATCTTTGCCAACTGGCTTTTTCCAGATCATTGGCCTTGAAATACTGACTGTAGGCAAAAGCCGTAATCAATGCACTCACAAAGGCCACCAAGGTAGTCAGGTGACCAAAATTGCCCACAAAGGTATTCATCATACGAATTTACTTGGGATATACGCCATCACATTCCAGCCGCTTGCACGTCCGTTTCCTGGTACTTGGAAGGACATTTCATGAGGATCTTGTCTGCAACAAATATTTCTTGATCTCGGTAACTACCAATCACCACCACCTGTTCGGAACGGTGAAAATCCGCTGGCACTGGCTGGTTGTAAAACACTTTTTGCTCCGTGCCTTCGTTGTCAACTAATAGAAAAGTAAAGGAAGTTTTATCCTCTCGAACCTCAATTCCTGAAACTTCACCTGAAGGATCCTTCTTTAACTTACCCACCACGTGGATGGCCTTGTCCTCCCCATCCTGCTTCATCTCAAGAGCGGTATTGAAACTCTCGTAACTACTTGCATCACCGATCGAACTCAAGATGATGACAATCGCTACGGCAATAATTCCTAAACCAATCAGGTGTCCTTTTTTCATGGCAGTGGCCCTTTAGTTTGTTTTACTTTTCTCCAACTTGGAAACGCGTCTATCTGTTTGAATCACGTAGGCGAGTAGGCCAATGAAAATCAAGACGATGATTCCTACCAACACATATATTTTCCCTTCACTTCGCATGACATCAGCCATCTCCACCTCATTGTTGCTGTAGTCAGCAGCAGTAACGGCGATTTTCTCTTGGGCCTGCACGGCAAAGGAAAAAATCACCAACAGAAATGCAGCTATTTTTTTCATCGATTAATCATTTACAAGGTTTTCATCCACTTCTCGCTCTAACCTACGGATACGAACACGAACAGTTGCGATCCAAGTTCCCAAAAGTGTCCAGGCAATAATGGCAGGGTAAAACACCAGTCGGAGTTGGGAGTCCAAATCGTAGGCATTGAAGCCAGGATTGCCCCCATTTCCAGGGTGCAAACTATCCGTAAGGCGAGGCAATACAAAGATCAAGGGGATAAAGGCAGCAAAAGCAAAAAGATTATACACTGCGGCAATTCTTCCGCGCTGCTGGGCATCTGAAAGGCTTCCTCTCAAGATTAAGTAGGCAAAATACATGAGCAAACCGATGGCAGAAGCATTCTGCTTGGGATCCCCACTCCAGTAATCTCCCCAGGTAAATTTGGCCCATAACATCCCGGTGGCGATGCCCAATACCCCAAACAAAATAGCGGCATTGGTAAACTCCAAGGCAATGTCATCGTGCTTGAGGTCATTGCTTCTCAGGTACTTCACTGAGTACCAAGCCGCCACTAGGAGCATCAAGATCATCCCAAACCACATGGTCACGTGAAAATGGAGCGCACGAATGGTCTCATTGAGAATAGGAAGCCGAGGAACATCCAGAAGTAAACCACCCAAAAGCGTATACATCAAAAGCCCTAGGGTAAGTATTTTCCACCAAGATTGGCGCATAACAAGGCGTTAGAATTTTCCCCACAAAAATAAGGGATATGTTCCTGAATCCCCTTCTTTTTCTGAGAAAAGGAAGGCATAAACTGAGAATTTAACTTGAACCTGACTCCTAAAATTTGTGGTTCGTATTCACCTTTATCCACATTCCCAATTTCAATCCCTACCTTTGTGTCGTGGAACTTCAGAAAAAAGACATCAGGAAATTAACCTTACCTGAACTGGAAGAATTCTTTCTTGCGCAGGGAGAAAAAAAATTCCGTGCCAAGCAAGTCTATGAATGGCTCTGGAATAAATCGCTGAAAAATTTCGATGAGATGAGTAACATCTCGCTTTCCACGCGAGAAATGCTCAAAACGCACTTTTCCATCAACCACATCCGCGTGG
>CAYNIK010000126.1:0-4415 GCA_964397145.1 uncultured Limnohabitans sp. | reverse complement strand
AGCAACTGACTCATAATCAGTAGGTGCTTGGTTCGATTCCAAGTGGGCCCACTTCAGATTCAGGCACTTACGAGTAAATTACTCTGAGTGCCTTTTTCATTTGCACATCATTTTCACAAAATTGGAGAAAGGCTAATAAGCCAAATTCAAAATTGGAAATTGGCTCAACTTTTTAATTTTTAACTATGTGCTTCTGCTATATTTTGTACAGCCCATCTTCCAACAAATTTTACACAGGAATTACTCAGGAATCTGTGGAAGAAAGATTGGTTAAACACAATACTAAAGCCTATGGAAACCATCGGTTTACAGCCAAGGTATCAGATTGGGAATTATTTCTTTGTATAAAGGCTGAATCCATTTCTCATGCTAGAAAAATGGAAGTGTTCATCAAAAGAATGAAAAGCCAAGTTTTTATTAGAAAACTCAAAGTTGTGCCCGAAAACCTACAATTTCTGATCAACAAAGTAAAGAACTGAGCAACTGACTCCCCCGATCCTTCGGGGCAGTAGGTGCTTGGTTCGATTCCAAGTGGGCCCACTTCAGATTCAGGCACTTACGAGTAAATTACTCTGAGTGCCTTTTTTGTTTGCATGCAATTCACCATCTAAAAGCAAGAGAAAAAGAAAAATATCTTCTCATGTAACCTGACACACACTTTATTACCAACAGGTTTTATAGAATTCGCTTAAATTGTGCTGAAATTCGAAAAACACGAGGCCTTTCGATAAACTTTAACTAATAAACGAAACAAAGACTCACCTAGGTTATGAAACAACTACTTAGTCTAGTACTGCATGGTATACTTTTACTCCTGTTTTTTTGCTGTACAACTGATACTGAACCAACCATCCCAAAAGTTCAATTTCCCCCTCCGTTTAATGGTACTATTTTTTTAGATCCAGATATACTTACATCTTCCGATCCTACCACGTTCACCGGTCTAACCTACGCAGGTCAAGCCAAACGGAAAATGTATGACAGAAGAGTCAATGATTGGATTACGACAAATCCTTTTCTTTTCAAAGCCAACTACTCCGACGGCCTTAGCATAGAATTTCAAGTTAATCCTGAATTCAAGACTGTGGCTGAAGCAGAAATCCAAGCCTTAAAATATGCTGAGGTAATCGGCAAACTTCCAACAGCCTTGCGTGAAGATGTCAAGACCTCCTGGATTCACCTGGGAACTCAACCTTTTGGTGGAGGAAACAATAACCTGCTTATTCATATCGGTCAATCTACCCTCTATGAAAAAGAGGGGATACTGGAAGAAACCTTAATTCATGAGGCTGCACATACCTCTCTCGATGCAGCTCATGCGGCCTCAAAAGGATGGATCAACGCACAAAACACAGATCCTAGTTTCATTTCTACCTATGCTTTGGACAATCCAAGAAGAGAGGATATCGCAGAAACCTTCCTCTTGTATGTGGCACTTCGGTACCGCTCTGATCGAATTAGTGCATCCCTTAAGGATAAAATTATAGAAACAGTTCCGAATCGAATAAAGTACTTTGATTCCCAAAAATTTAACATGAACCCAATAAATTAAACTAAATCCCCCACTTCAAAAGATCATTTGAAGGGCTACTTTGCTGGAAATCGTAAGCAACTGGAATCTAAAAAAAAAGCGATGATGCGAACCTTCCTAGGATAGGTGACGCACCATCGCGAGAAACCAAAAAATCAACCCTAATTTGCTTCACCCTCTAGTTTTCAAAAATTGAAACCTAGGGCATTCCTTTTTATTGCTTTAACAAATTCAACTTCCCTGAAACGGCAATCGTCTCGGCGATTTTATCGAAGACCAAGGTCGGCACTTCAATTTGGTAATCAGCCGTACGCACCTGGAAAGAAAAATTCACCTGCAAGGCGGTGGCCGTAGCCACTATCGTTCCTTTTACTTGTACTGGCTTAGTCACCCCATGGATGGTCAAATTGCCTTCTGCTGTTACCGGATAAGTACCGGGTTTGGTTAAATCGATTTGTTCCTTAATTTTTCCTGCAAACTTCGTCGTTGGAAAGCGCTCGCTCTCCATGTAGTTTTCATTGAAATGCTCCTGCATCAGCTTATTCGGGAACTGAAAATCAGTGATTTTGGTCTGGATTGCCAAGTCCCTTGTAGTGGCATTCAAAATGGCTCCAGTCTTTTGGTTAACAGCTTCAATGTCCAAAACAGGAGTTTTGGAAAAGAAAGACAACTCCCCTCCCGAAGTACGGTAAAGGGACTGAGCGGAGGCTAGACCAGTGAAGAGTACTAGTGCAAGGCTGAGAAAAATGAGTTTCGTTTTCATTTGTGTGTGTTTCTAGCGGATTTATCCAAGCTGAAGGTTCGTGCGATATTGAAGCCATAAAAGATGTCTCCTTTTCCCCAAGACCCCACATTCTGACCAATGAATTGCTTCTCCACCATGCCGCGAGCATTGGTGAGGTGGAATTGAAAGACGTGACCACCCGTTTCGATGTCTACGCCCAAAGAAAGTGCATCCCGGTAAGGATAGGGAAATGCCGCATTACCTCCACCACCATCGTCATCATCCTCGTCGTCCTCTAGTTCGCGGAATGTATGGTAGTATTCTGCGGAGAGCGTAAAGCGCTGGCTCAACTTGTATCGACCTCCTGCACCCAATGCAAAGAGCTGATTGGGAATGCTGGGATCCTCCACCTTATTCACATGAATCAGGGTTGGCATCACCTGTAGCGATAGTTTTTCATCAAACTTACGCGCAACCAATACTTGGCTCCAATAGGAATAGCGTTCGATATTGTTGTTAAACTTCATGGTAGATCCGGACTCCATCACATAGCCCGAAGCCATGGTATTGATCCCCCAGCCAGCCATGGCAGTTACCGTGATTGGCATTTTATTGGACTGACGCAACACCTTGTATTTGGTGTACAGGTCGTAGGTCTTTTCTAGGGAACTTCTCCCAGCACCCACAAGCCATCGATCTGTAAGACCATACTCCAATCCCAAGCGAATTTTGGCCTCGTCTAATCCAAAGAAGTTGGCGATAAATCCAGAATTTACAGCTCCAAAACGGTGGGAAATCCAAAAGTTGAGATGGTTTTTGGATATGGTCTCAATGGTCTGCCCATTGATGAGTCGTGAAGCTTTGAAGGTAGCAATGGTGTAGGTAGGCTCCTTAGACTGCTCTTCATCGAGCATACTCAGCAAATCATCTTGTGCTGCTACTCCTTTCCATGGACTGGTCCCTAGAAAAAGAAGACAAAGAAGAACGCTTGCAGGTAGTAAACGTTTCAAATTGAATGCGCAAATCATACCGTCACCTTAAGCGTTGTTCCTTCCAGCAAGGTCGCGTAGGTTTTCAAACCTCTTGAACCAGTTGAATTCAACCCTTTTCCTGCCGTATCAAAGCGCGCACCATGTGCTGGGCAATAAAATTCACCTGAATTATAGACTACTTGTCTCTTTCCTTCATGGGAACAGACCTGCGTCACTGCTGCAAATGCCGTAGCACTTACCCGAGCAATTACGATTCCACTCACTACAACATAATTGCCCACCGTATTCAACTTGGAGTAGGCTGCTGAGGTTAGATCCAGCGACAACTGATTTCCTGTAGTTCCCCCGTTGGTAGTGGTAGGGTCCATGCTTTCATTGACACAGCTGCTCAATCCAGAAGCAGCACAGTAGACTGCAAAAAGGGAAGCTCCTTTTAGCCCTAGGCTCTTTAGAAACTCCATGCGGTTCATTTTTTCGTTCATTTTAGTCATTGGTTAATGGAATACTCAAAATTAATTCGGCTTGTCTTGGTACATCCTTAGTGGATTCTTAAGATTGGGTAAAAATCTTCCTATTGCATTCTAACCTTGCTAGGCATTACTTGTTTGAACATCAAAATCCCTGAACTTGTAAAACGAAAAAATGATCCCTAGAGATGTAATTTCTAGACTCAAGCATTCAGAATTTTTGATTTGCTGCTCTGAAGCATCGACAGGAAGAGTCCTTCATCAGGTCTAATTGCCCTGTTTTTTTGTCAAATCCAGGTTGAAATTTGAATTGATGATCAATCCACTGTTGTGTTGAAAACCATTTTTCCCATTGATTAGCCTTCCGTACTGCAGGGTTTGGTTGAGATAGCCTCCTTCCAATCTGAAATTTTTAGAAAAACGGTAGCCTAGCAACACACCAATTCGGTTTTGGTCAAAAACATTAGCATTTACATTTTTTCCAAAGCCAATAAATACCTCATCATATACAGCCAAATAGGGGGTTTTATCCTGGATTTCATTGGCTTTCAAGGGAACTTGCATGCGAACCATGTACCGCATCCGGTGAAGTAAAGGAAACTCATCTTCACGTGTCGAATTAGCGGAAGTATATTTTCCTACAAAACGCTGTTCCAGCATAAATCGATGAGAAAAGTCCACCTTACCCACTTTTTGGGAAA
>CAYNIK010000125.1:0-4521 GCA_964397145.1 uncultured Limnohabitans sp. | reverse complement strand
TCAGCCAGTGGCTTCGGTTCAAGTTATAAAAAAAACCTTCCTGAATCCAAGAAGGTTTTCAATCTGAGTTAGGATAGGTCAGTTGATCTCAATTTCGTTTTTGTAATCCTTGATGGAACGGTAAATGGCCGAAGCCATGTACTCCTGTCCTTCTTTGGTCATCAAAAACCGTTCTTCTTCCGAATTGGATAGAAATCCAAGTTCCACCAATACACTCGGCATGGATGGGGTCCACAATACGTAGAATGGACCTTGCTTCACCCCTCTACTTTTACGGCCCACCTTATCTCTAAACTGCGTTTCAATACGATCTGCGAGCGTGATACTATTTCCGATGTAGGCCTTTTGCATCAGGTTAAACATCATGTAAGACTCGGGAGAAGTTGGATCAAAACCTTCGTATTCTTCTTTGTAGTTTTCTTCAAGAAGAATTACAGAGTTTTCCTTCTTAACAATATCGAAATTAGCTTCAAAATGCTTGGTTCCCATCACGAACGTTTCGGTTCCGTATGCAGTTTTGTTGGCCGCTGCATTGGAGTGAATGGAAACAAACAGATCCGCCTTATTGACATTGGCAATATTCGGGCGCTGCTTCAATGTAGGAAAGCTGTCGTCTGAGCGCGTGTAAATCACTTCCACATCGGGCATGTTCTCTTTGATATACTTCCCAACAAGTAGCGTTACAGCCAAATTGATGTCTTTTTCTCTAGCTTTGGAACCAATATTTCCGGGGTCGCTTCCTCCGTGACCTGCATCCAATACAATTTTTTTCATGCGAAAAGCAGGCATCATGGTCTCATTCGGAATAAATCCACCGAACAAAAAGGGAACTAAAATTAGAAACCTTAACAGATTTTTTTTGGTATTAAACCTTTCCATGAGGGCAATCGAGTTAACTTTACACGAAATTAATTTCAAAAATACTAAAAGCGAAAGCAAGGGTGGCGAGAATTCGGATTGTTTTTTTAGTCCTTCTAGCAAGTTGGTTGGTCCAGCTGGGTGCAATTGCTCAGCAAAGCTCTCGGCCACAACGAGATAGAAGAACTAGCTCCACCTCACCAATCACAGGGCTAAGAGGTGACACTACCCTGATCAAGCAAGATACACTCGCACTGCTCGACTCGGCAAAAAATGTGCCTAAAAGTGACATCGAAACCGAGATTCTTTACTTCGCAGAGGACAGCATCATCACAGACTTTACCGAAAACAAAGTTTACCTATACAAAAAGGCCTGGTTTGAGTACGGAAAAATGCGACTCGACGCAGATCGCATCGTCATTGACTGGAAAAACTCCGAACTCTACGCATACGGAATTGCAGACAGCTTGGGGGTAGTTTCGGGAAATCCTTTCTTCAAAGATGGCAACTCCGTCTATGAAATCCGGAAGGAGATGCGCTACAACTTCAAAACGCAGAAGGCAATCATCAAAGATGTGGTGACCGAGCAGCAGGATGGGGTACTCCGAGGTACTACCATCAAAAAAACAGAAGATGGGAGTGTCTACTTGGATCATGGCTACTACACGACCTGTAAGCTGACCAAACCCCATTGGCACATTTCTTCCTCCAAAATCAAGTCCATTTCTGGCAAACAGGTAGTTTCTGGACCCTTTAATTTATACTTCAACGGAATTCCAACACCGCTTGGGCTTCCCTTCGGTTTGATTCCGGATACTCCAGAGGAGAAAGCATCCGGCGTGATTTTCCCATCCTACGGGCGAGAACAAGTTCGTGGATTAAGTTTGAGAGACCTGGGCTACTACTTTGCCTTCAACGACTACATTCACTTACGTGTCACAGGAGACGTGTATTCCAAAGGTGGTTGGGGGCTCAAATCCCAGGCCATGTACACCAAAAAATACCGATACAACGGGGGCTTCAACGTGGATTTCCAAAAATTTGTCAGCCCAGAAACAGAATTAACTCCCCTCAACTACAACACATTTCGGGTACAGTGGAACCATAGCCCGATTACCCGGGGGACAGGAAGATTCTCTGCATCGGTGAATGCAGGTTCGACCAGTTACTTCAATAACGTCATCAACCCCAACAACTTTGCGAATAACGTCACTGGGGATTTGAGTTCGAATATCTCCTACTCCAAAACCTTTGCAGGTACTCCTTTTTCGCTATCTGCTAACCTACGTCACTCTCAAAGTGTGCAAACAGGCGAGGTAAGGATGGATTTACCTACCATTGGAGTCAACATGAATCGGCAAAGCCCTTTTAAGAATGTAAAGTTTGAGCCCCTCAAAACACTAAATATTGCTTGGAACTTTAACCTTCAAAATTCCATTTCCAACCGAATCAATACGTTTGGGCAAACCAATCCTACTGATGGTCCCGAGACCATACCTTTCAACTTGGATAACTTTGGATTGCTTCTAAGAAATGGAAACAATGGAGCACGTAACACCATCCCATTGAGTTCCAACTTCTCTCTTTTCAAGTATTTCACCGGTACCGCTTCGGCCAACTACACCGAACTCTGGTACATGCAGCGGTACAATTACAACTACAATGCCAGCACCAATCAGGTAGACCAAGTGAAGGAAGAGGGCTTCAATCGCGTAGGATTCTACAATACCTCCTTTGCCATGAATACCAACTTCTACGGGTTTTACAACTTTAGCGGCAAAGGAAAATTGCAGACCATTCGCCACCATATGGCCCCTACATTTGGATTCAACTTCAATCCCGACTTTTCGGATCCCGCCTATGGCTACTACCAGGAAGTTCAAACGGATAAAACAGGACAACTTCGTCGCTATTCCAGACACCAAGGAATGGTCTTCGGAGATGCTCCCTTGGGTGAGTCTAGAGCCTTGAGCTTGGGTCTACGGAATGTAGTGGAAGCCAAAATCAAAACCCAAACGGACAGCACCGAAGGGGAATTCAAGAAAATCCCTCTTTTGGAATCCTTCAACATCAACACCGCCTACAATTTTGCTGCAGATTCCTTTCAGCTATCCCCTATTCAACTCTCGGCACGAACAAGTTTGTTTCAGCAAAAGCTATCCATCAACTTGAATAGCACAATTGATCCCTATGCGACTATTTCCACACTTGGCTCGGATGGAAAACTAAGTTACCGCAGTAGTCAGGAATTTGCCTGGAAAAAGGGACAAGGCATAGGAACTATCAGAAATGCATCCCTAAACCTAAATGCGTCTCTAAATCCTCAGAATGGACAAAATCCAGGTCAGGTGCGCGATGAATTGACTCAAGATTTCATACAACGAGGTGGGGTGATGAATCCCTTTGTGGAAAATGAAATCAACCGGATCGTAGCAGATCCCAGCCAATACATTGATTGGGATATTCCATGGAACTTGACCGTTGGTTACAACCTAGCCTATGCTCGGCAAGTGAATAACACCACCAACATTACTCAGGCAATGAATGTGAGTGGAGACCTGTCCATTTCCGAAAAATGGAAGATTAATTTCAATACCGGCTACAATTTTGACTCAAAGGAAATCACCCAAACCATGATTGGGATTGCACGGGACTTACATTGCTGGCAGATGAATGTAAACTGGGTGCCTTTTGGAAGGTTTACCTCCTACAACATCGACATTCGGGTCAAATCGACCATCCTTCAGGACTTGAAAGTATCGAGAAGAAGAACCTTCTTTGATTTTTAACCAGCGCAGTAAACCTTTATTGCCTTAATTTTCGTTAGGGATACCGAACCCTTAATCGCTACAACTCCAGCTATGAAATCCCTTATTCTCCCGATTTTCCTTGGACTCTTTTTTGTAAGTCTACTCTTGCCGACTATCGCCACTGCACAACTTAAAAAGGTGCTCGATAAAGTGAGCACTGCCACTGAAGGAGTAGTCAACCCTTCTCCTGCTGAAATGGCCATGGGCCTTAAGGAGGCCTTGGAAAAAGGGACTAATCTGAGTGTGGATCGGCTCAACCTAGAAAATGGATTTCTTGGAAACCCTGCCATCAAACTTCCTTTTCCTGAAGAAGCGGTTCAAGTGGAGCGCAGCCTTCGAAAAATTGGTTTGGGCAACTTATGTGACCAATTGATCACCAGCATCAATCGTGCGGCAGAAGATGCAGTAAAAGAGGCGCGTCCTCTTTTCACCCAAGCCATCAAAGACATGACTTTCAAAGATGTGCAAGGCATCCTTCTAGGATCTGAGCGTGCCGCTACCGACTACTTACAGCTCAGCACGACAGCAGGGCTGAAAGTAAAGTTTGCCCCGCCCATCCAAGCAAGCTTGCAAAAAGTAGGAGCCACAGCTCATTGGGAAACAGTCATGTCTCGCTACAATAAAATTCCTTTGGTCAAGCCTGTGAATACAGATCTTACGGCTTACGTAACTGAAAAAGCCCTGCTGGGATTGTTTGTGGAGATTGCCAAAGAAGAATTGGCTTTGCGGAAAAATATCAATACGCGATCAAGTCCTTTGCTGCAAAAGGTTTTTGGGTTTGCTGACTCTCAGAAAAAGTAAAATTGGTCCACAGACGACAGTGCACGGTCTGCAGGCTACCACGGTCCACAGC
>CAYNIK010000124.1:0-4527 GCA_964397145.1 uncultured Limnohabitans sp. | reverse complement strand
TGATCTCGATCAACCTGCGCACTTCCATTGCATCGGTAGGACCACTGATTCCGTTTATTCGGGAAGATCTGGGCATATCCAATGGTGAGGCGGGATTTTTGACCACGCTTAGCTTGATTACCTTTGCGATTTTTTCTTTGTTTGCCCCCAGCCTCGGCAAGAAATTGGGGCATGGCAAAGCCATATTTCTAGGAATCTTCCTACTGGCCATCGGGGTGGTCATTCGGGTGCAGGGAGGGATTGCGCTCCTCTATCTGGGTACAGCCTTGACAGGAATAGGGATTGTAACCGCCAACGTGCTGATGATTCCCTTCTTTAAAGCCAGAATCCCAGAAAAAATCGGGCTGATGACAGCGATGCTCTCCACGGGCATGTCCTTATTTGCTGCCATCGCTTCGGGAATTAGTGTGCCTTTGGCAGAAGGACTTGGCTGGGGATGGAGAGGGGCCTTGCTTTCTTGGGTAGGCCTGATGGCCCTTGCCTTGCTAGCTTGGATCCCGCAACTTAAACCTACTCAAACCCACCAATCCGGAGCTCTTGTTCCGAGTAAAAATGTATGGAAATCTACATTGGCTTGGCAAGTTACTGGATTTATGGGAGCCCAATCGGTCATGTACTTCACGTTGATTACCTGGCTTCCCGACTTGTTGATCGCACGCGGGATGACCCCCGTGAATGCAGGAATGTTATTGTTTTATATGCAACTGATTTCTTTGATCGGGACCTTCTTTGCCCCCAACCTGCTACTTCGCCTGAAGCAGCAATCAGGAGTCATTCGTACAGTGGGAATTGGCTACCTCATCGGTTATGGTGCGCTATTTATTCACCAGGAATGGGTCACTTTTGCTGCGCTTACCATCATTGGTATTGGAAGCGGGGCCAGTTTGAGCATCGCCTACACGCTCATCTCCATGCGAAGCGGGGAAGAGCTTACTACCGCGAAGCTTTCTGGGATGGTGCAGTCTGCCGGTTATGTCCTAGCTGCCCTCGGACCTTTGGTTTTTGGGGTAGTTTTAGATCTTTTTGACAACTGGAACCTACTCATCTGGTTTCTCCTCCTGATGACCCTGCAGTTTATAGTCCTTGGAATACCTGCCGGTCGAGATCAAAAAATCTAAATTCTACCTTCATTTATTGGTTGGCTCCGCCAATAAAGCGGTATTTTTGCAGGACTATATTCTTTTCCCATGCAAGACTTCCTCCAATCTTTGGGCATATCCAACGAGCTGCTCAACTACCTCTTGATGCCTTTATTGATTTTTGTGGCTAGGGTATCCGATGTCTCCATCAATACGCTACGCTTCATGTTTATGATGAATGGCAAGAAAAATATAGTTCCCATTCTAGGATTCTTTGAGGCCTTAATCTGGCTACTTGCCATCGGACAAATCTTTCAAAATGTGGACAATCCCCTTTCCTACTTGGCGTATGCGGGCGGCTTTGCCACAGGTACCTATGTAGGCATGACCTTGGATGAAAAATTAGCTTTGGGCCGGGTTTTGGTGCGGGTGATTACCCCCAAGCCGCTTCCAACTTTACTGGAATTCATGAAGGAGAGGAACTACCGCTTCACCAATGTGGGGGGAGAAGGACGCTATGGGAAAGTGAATCTTTTGTTTACCGTGATGAAACGAGACCAACTTCAAGAGTTTATCGCCAAGGTAAAAGAAAGCGATGAAAAAGCATTCTACACCATCGAAAGTGTGAAGCGCGTATCTGAAGAAGAATTAAACATCATGGAGGATAAGCCTCGTTTTCGTTCGAAACTATTCAGCCGAGCCCGTACCTAATGGCAAACAGCTGGTTTCAATTTCAACAGTTCAGGGTACAGCAAGACCGCTGTGCCATGAAAATCAGTACTGACGCGGTTTTGTTAGGAAGCCTGGCTCAGAGCACTTCCCCACGGCAGATCCTCGACATCGGAACTGGCACCGGAGTTATAGCCCTGATGCTTGCCCAACGCTTCCCTGAGGCCCAAATTACTGCACTGGAAATTGATGCGGAGGCGGCTGGACAGGCTGCTGAAAACTTTGAGGAAAGCCCATTTGCAGACCGGTTGCATCTCATCCCCACTGGCCTCCAGGATTTTTCGACCGATCGTTCCTTTGATTTGATTGTCAGCAATCCCCCCTATTTTCCAGATCACCTCAAGTCCAGTGACCCCAAGCGGAACCTAGCGCTGCATACGGACAGCTTATCCTTTGAAGACTTAGGCTACCATGCAAGCCAACTCCTTTCCGGTTCGGGGCATTTTTGGGTGATCCTACCTCCACGCCAAATGGGGGATTTCTGCAAGTTGGCTGAAGAAGCTTTGCTCTTTCCAAATGCCAAAATCCAGATTCAAGATACGGCCTCCAAGCCCGTACATCGAGAAATTGTATCCTTTTCGAAAATCAAAGGACTCCCTTCTATCCCAACCCGTGTCTGCTATTTGAAAAATGAGGAAGGAACCTATACGGACGATTATAAGCAGCTGATTTCCGGGTTTTTATTGGGTTTTTAAAAGAAAAAGCCTAAGATTCTCCTTTAGCGGGCAAATAGTCGATTTAACGGAATTGTATTCTATGGGTATTGCTGTATTTTTGTTTTTAGACCACTTCCACTTTCGATGCAACTGCTACGAACTTCATTCCTTTTTTTGATTCTTTTGGCATTTTGGTCCTGCACACAGGAGGACGATGCTCCCATCCTCGTCGCTACAGAAGAGGTATTATTCGTAGGAGGGGATAAAATCCGAATCTCTGGTCGCCTGCTTGCCAATCGGGAAGTCTTTGCCGAAGACCATGGATTTGAGTTTTCCACACAAGCCTCCTTTGCCAATCCCATCATTGTATCTCTTGGAGAAAAATCCCAACCTGGAAGATTTATCGGTGAAAAAAGTGGGTTCAAACTGAGTCAGACCTATTTTGTAAAAGCCTTTGCCACAATCAATGGGGAACGCCTCGAAGGAAAAGTCATCGAATTAAGTACCCTAGCCCCAGCAGTAAGCAGTTTTGCTCCAACCTATGGGCTGGCAGGACAGGAATTGGTAATTCTAGGGAAAAATTTCCCAGAAGGAACCAAGGTGTTTTTTGGCAATCAGGAAGCGCCTGTCCTTCAAAATGTATTTGAATCCAAGCTTACAGTAAAAATTCCCGCTCCCAGTGGACAGATTGTGGTTCCCATCAAGTTGCGGATTCAAGACAAGGAAATTACCCTTCCAACTCCTTTTGAGTACCAAGCTGGTAAATACACCAAAGTGTCTGATTTTCCTGGAAACGTTCGGATTTATGACAACAGTTACTTTTCGAATGCTGCTGGCTTTCATGTAGGTCTTGGTAAAATCAAACTTGGGGATAGCTATGCTGGATTTCAGCGATTCAACCCAGCCTCAGGCACTTGGACAGAAGTAGAATTTCCAGGGAACAGACGCAGATTTGCATTTGCAACCGCAAATTACCTAGGCGGAGGAGCCCTAGAGCCTTCGAGAGATCAATTTGTATACGACCGAAGCTTTTGGAAAATCAACGGAAGTAGGTTTGAGCGATTGGGAGATCTTCCCTTCAACTCAAGAGATGCCTTGGCAGTGGACTGGGAAGGCGGATTAATCCTGTTCGGAGGTTTGGACGGCGCCTCTCTTTTGGTTCGCGTCTATGACCCAGTGCAACGTACCTGGGTAACCAAGCGCAATGCCCCCGTCGCTTTGGGCCGTAACGCCGCAGCCTTTGCCCGAGCCACTCGAGTAATCGTGATGGGAAGCAACGGACAGGTATGGGAGTACAATCCCCCACTCGACAGCTGGCAGCTATTGACTACCTATCCGGGTACCAAAGGACAAGGGTACCCAATCGCGGAAGTAATTGGAAACAAAGCATACCTCGGGTTATTCAGGGCTACCCAAGAGCTTTGGGAACTGGACCTGGAAACCTTAAAATGGAAAACAAAAAACCAAATCATTGGTCTTCCTCAAAGCATTACCAGCGGTTATTTCCAATACAATGGATCCATTTATTTTCTCCGTGCCCCAGAGGAATCCGTGAGTGGAACCCTGACCATGGAATTGTACAAATTTGACCCAGACGCGATCTAAGCATTCCACTATGAAAAGAATTTTTCTAATTGCCTACTTATTTCTAGGGATATCCTCGGCCTGGGCACAAACTCCATCAGTGAAGCGCGATGTCATTGGTCGAGATATCGGTCAGCTAAAAGGAATCAAGCTTTCGGGGCGAATCACCGATGAGATCACTGGAGATGCGCTCGTAGGAGCAACGGTACGTATCCCGGAGCTCGACTTGACCCGAATCACAGATGACAATGGAAATTTTGAACTTGAAGTATCACGAGCGGAATACACACTGGAATTTCGGTATGTAGGTTATGAAACGAAGATTTACCCCATCACCGCCGTAGGAGATGGGAGAATCACGATCAAGATGCTTCAAGAGGATTTTACACTCGATGACGTAGTGATTTATGGTAGCGATCCGGAAAAAAATATCCGTTCGACTAACATGGGTGCCGTCACGCTCAGTGTCAACACCATGA
>CAYNIK010000123.1:0-4532 GCA_964397145.1 uncultured Limnohabitans sp. | reverse complement strand
TGATCAATGAGCCAAGCAAGGGAATTCACATCTTCGACAATAAAAACCCAGCCAACCCAATCAACCTGAGTTTTATTCCTATTGAAGGCAATGTGGATCTAGCAATCAATAGCAACATCCTCTACGCGGATAATTACGTGGATTTGCTCGCATTCGATATAAGCAACATTCAAAATATTCGCCTAGTCAAGCGGGTGGAAGATGTATTTACACACCTCTACCAGCACAGTACGGGGAAAGTCATCACCTTCAAGGACACCGTGCTTACTAGTGATTCCCCAAGATGGGAATACAATGACATGTGGACCGTGCGCCCCGGCATGAGCATGCTCGCAAACATGTCCAAAGCATCCCAAAGCTACGGTACTGGTGGTTCCATGGCTCGATTTACCTTAATGGATGGACACCTATTCGCCGTAGATGAAAGTACCCTACGCGTGTTTGATGTACTCAGTCCTGCCGAACCCAAATTCATCAAACCAATCGAATTGGGCTGGGGGATCGAAACCATCTTCCCTTTTGATCAAAAACTATTTATTGGATCCAATCGAGGCATGCACATCTACGATGCCAGCAAACCTCAAAATCCAACCCGGATGGCTGTCTATGAACACGTACTGGCCTGCGACCCAGTAGTGGTCAACGAAGACTATGCTTTTGTAACCTTGAGAAGCGGTAACTTCTGTGTCAACGGCGTGAATGAACTTCAAGTAATTGACATCCGAGATCCTTATCAACCCAAACTTACAAAAGCCTACCCCATGCTCAATCCGCATGGTTTGGGCTTGGCAGAAAACTACCTCTATGTAGCAGAAGGTAAACATGGATTGAAAAGCTTCAACGCATCGGATGTACTTGCCATCGACAAAAACCAGTTGGAATTTATTCAATCCATGAAGTCCGTAGACTTGATCCCTGGTCCTAAATCCCTGATCGTCATCGGACCAGATGGAGTATGCCAATTCGACTATTCCAACCCAGCCAAATTGAGGAAGCTAAGCTGCATCCAAGTAAGCAACCCCATTGAAGTAAGCTAAGATGAAAGGTAGTTCATGGATTTTAGTGTTCTTGATCTCTTGGTGCAGTGTACATCTCGCAACTGCCCAAAAAAAAGCTACACTCACACAATTGGAATTAGGCCTGCTAGGAGGAAAATCGAAAATCTTGTGGTCTGATGAAACTCAAAACCGACTCAATTTTTCCTTTTCAGCCTTCCATGGAAAAGAAATTAAACCCAACCACTACTTGGGTTTCAATCTGGGATTTGATGCTTATCCAGAGGTAAGCCTCATCCCTATAGGCTTGGGATGGAGAGGTTTTCTTGGAGATGATGTCGGTCCAAAATGGATGGGAGGACTCAATGCAGGATTCGGAACCACCTTTCTAGAAGAACGGGAACGCACAGAATGGTCTAGCTCCTGGCGAGAAGGTGGTGTCTACTTCCACCCCTTTTTGGGTGTGACCCTACCCGCAAAAAAAGGGAACTGGGCACTCACTTCAAGCTTAGGATTCAAATGGCAACCCAGTAGCTTATTTGAAGGAGACCATAGCCAGCCAGGAACTCGGCCAAAAATCCACCCCTTCTGGACAAGAGCGGCGTTACCTGAGGGGTTTAACTCCCTCAATAAAGTAACCACACATTTCCAAAGTTTGAGCTTTCAGGTTGGCATCCTATTCTAGGACTTTCCTCTGCTAGTCCTGGTAGACAGACGCCAGAGAAGAAGATTTCTAGATGAACCTTTTTACGATCCAAAAGATTAAGGCAAACAAGAACACCAGAATGGAAATCTTGTTGATGCCGTGCATCATACGCAAGTTGATATTGCTAGGCGCATTGGGATCAGGCTTACGAAATACACGGAGAAAATAATTTCCTACCTCTCCCAACTTAAAAAACTCTTTAACTTGATTTTTTTCTTCCATGACACAAGGGGTTTAAATATAAACCTGCTGGGGTAAAGATAAGTTTAGTTTCTTCAGCAAATGGAGCAAATATCGACAATGGAAATTCAACTCGAGAAAATTTAAATGGCCTCCGGCTCTAGCCATTTGCCGTCTTCACGGATAATGTTGATCAATTCGTCTACCGCTTTTTCAGAGGCAACAGAGCGTTTAACTACTTCCTTACCCTTGTACAAGGTGATTTTTCCTTTGCCCGAACCCACATAGCCGTAATCTGCATCTGCCATCTCGCCTGGACCATTGACAATGCAGCCCATGATGCCAATCTTAACGCCTTTCAAGTGATCCGTACGCTTACGGATCATAGCAGTTGTTTCTTGGAGGTCAAATAAGGTTCGCCCGCAAGAAGGACAGGAAATGTATTCCGTCTTGGACATCCGGGTACGTGCCGCTTGCAGCACGCCAAAGCTAACCGAATTGTGAAGTTTAATCTGCTCCAATACCTGGCTTCTATCTTGGGCTGCCTCAGGATTCAAGGAGATAACGATTCCATCCCCTAGCCCATCGACCAACAAGCCCCCCACATCTGTAGCGGCATAGAGCATGGTTTGGTCTGCAGTATGTGCGGGATAACTTACCTGCACTACTACTGGGGCAGCACAATTCGCTTCCAGCAAAGACACGAAAGCCCTGCGTAAGTCGGGCATGCCATGCGCATTTCTACTCGACAAAAGCAGAACGGTATCTTTTCTAGTCCCTACTAAGGGAATAGCTTGATGGATATTCTCCGTGTTTACAGCTAGAAAATTAAGTTCTTGGTGCACTGCTCTCGCTTCCTGATACTCGGAAATTTGAAATAGCGGAAATTTATTCAGCTGATCCCCTACTTCCTTCCATATGGAATAGTCTTGAATTTCCTTCATCCCATTCGGAAGCATAAATGGAATAGGGTTGGAGCCGGAGTAAATAAAGTCGCACCCCAAATCATTCATTTTCCACTTGTCCAATTCCGGCAGGTAGAAGTGCCCCACGGCTTTCATTTCTCGGTCTGTAACTTGAGAAAGGGAAGAAATATCTGCAATTACACGGGGAACATTTTGCCCTCCGAAATTATAGACCTCGGTAACTTGACGCTTGTTGTACTCGAAAGGATGAATGGGATAGGATGCTAAAGGTGCAATCGGAGCATGCACACTTCTTGATGTGTAGCGATCAATCAACGCACGAGCTACTGGTGCCTCAAACTCTGGATCCTCAGTCAGGGAAACGCGCACCGTATCCCCCAAGCCATCTTCCAAAAGCGTACCGATACCCACAGCGGATTTGATGCGCCCATCCTCTGCCTCTCCAGCCTCAGTCACCCCTAAGTGCAATGGGTAGGGTTTAAATCCTCCTTCATTGAGCTTCTGAACCAGCAAACGGTAAGCTTGTACCATGACCTGCGTGTTGGAAGACTTCATGGAAATGACGATATCGTAGAATTGCTCGTCCTCACAAATTCTCAAAAACTCCAAGGCAGATTCCACCATTCCAAGGGGTGTGTCCCCGTAACGACTCATGATTCGATCGGAAAGGGAACCATGATTGGTTCCGATACGCATGGCTGTACCATGCTGCTTGCAGATTTTCACCAATGGCAAAAACCGCTCGCGGATACGCTCCAACTCTTCCGCATAGGAAGCGTCGGTGTAGTCAATGACCTCAAATTTCTTTTTATCGGCATAGTTGCCTGGATTGATGCGGACTTTCTCCACGATTTTGGCTGCCAATTCAGCCGCATTCGGCGTGAAGTGAATATCGGCTACCAAGGGTGTGTTGTATCCCCTCTTCCGCAATTCCTCCTTGATGTTACGCAAGTTCTCCGCCTCTTTGAGCGAGGGTGCCGTGATTCGAATCAGCTGGCATCCAGAATCAATCATACGGATACATTGTTCCACTGAGCCTTGCGTATCCATGGTGTCTACAGTGGTCATGGATTGCACAACAATGGGATTATCCCCACCAATGATTACATCACCGACCCGTACCGGAATGGTCATTCTTCGGGAATATTGGGTCAAACTATTGCAATAACCGCCTTCAAGAGGCATGATTTGAGATTTCATAGGTTATATATCTCCTAATTGGGGACGAATAATTAGTTCTTCAACTACAGCACCAGGGGAAAGGTTATAGGCTCCCCATACCGAGTCAGCTACATCCTGAGCACCCACAAAACGAGTGGCAGGCAAATCCACACCAGCCCAAGCATCTGTCAGCGTAGCACCAGGTAAAATAGAGGTCACTTTGATTTGATGTGGTTTGAATTCTTCACGGAAGCATTTGGTCATGCCCAGCATGGCCCACTTGGACACAGAATAGCTCCCCCCATTGGGATAAGCAGTAATGCCTGCAATGGATCCAATACTAAAAATATGCCCAGACTTGCGCTCCATCAATTCCCGAGCAAAAGCACGGGTAAGGTAATATGCCGAATACAAATTGGTCTGCATTAAAAACTCCAAATTCCCTTCGGGCTCTTCATGCAAGGCGCCAGGAAGAAAAATGCCCGTGTTGTGGACAATCACATCTGGAATACCGATAGCCTTGACTCCTGTTGCAAATGCCATCACCTCCTCCTTTTTGGAAAG
>CAYNIK010000122.1:0-4534 GCA_964397145.1 uncultured Limnohabitans sp. | reverse complement strand
GACATGATGCCTCCCACCGGAAGTGGAAGTACTTCTTCTTGATCTCCCCAAACTGCCGATACGCCGCCTTTGGCCTCAATCAACAAATTCACAGCTCTGCAAATGGATGCGTCATCAATTCCTACCGCAATGATGTTGTGGGAGTCATGCCCCACGGAGGAAGCAATTGCCCCGCTTTTCAAGCCAAAATTTTTGATAAATGCCAGGGCCGGAGAAGCATCCTGGTAACGATTGACCACCGTGATTTTCAGAATATCCTGGTCTGGGTTGGATTCAGCGCGCCCATTTTTCAGGATAATTTCACCCACTACCTCCGGGGTGATCAATTGCCCATCCAGTGCCTCAATGACGCGGACCTGATTTCCCAACCCCGAAATCTGGAAGTCCTTTTCGTTTTTGAATGAAGTAGAAAAGTGGTTGATTACCTCGTTTTTGACTCTTGGGATCAGTGATTCTCCATTCGCAGCCACTTGCTGTCCGTGGATGTAGGTGGCAAGGACCTCAAAATTTTCTAGGTCTTTGACTAAAATAAAATCAGCACCATCTCCTTCTCGAAGTTGCCCAACGGGAAGGGAATAATGGAGAATGGGATTGATACAGGCCGCTCGTAAGACATCAAAGATGTTTTTTCCTTTGGCAATGGCACGGCAGACGAGCTCGTTGATATGACCTAATGCCAGGTTGTCCGGGTGCTTGTCATCTGAGCAAAAGAGCAGCATCTCCGGATAATCGTCGATGAGGTCGATTAAGGCTTCAAAGTTTTTGGCGGCGGAACCTTCTCGAATTGAAATTTTCATGCCAAGTTTGATTTTCTCCAAGGCTTCCTCGTAGGTAAAGCATTCGTGGTCGGTACTTGGACCTGCGGACACATACTTTTCTGCGAGTTCCCCGCGAAGTCCCGGAGCATGTCCGTCGATGGGTTTGCCGTACTTTTGGGCAAGGTGAATTTTCTCCATGACTTGGGGATCCCGATTGACCGTTCCGGGCCAGTTCATCATTTCGGCGAGATAAAGAATCTCCGGACGCTCCATGAGTTTCTGGATATCTGCAGCAGAGATTTCTCCTCCGGCGGTTTCAAAAGGGGTGGCAGGTACGCAGGAAGGGGCTCCAAAGAAAAAGTGAAAGGGCACCTGTTTGCCGTTGTCAATCATGTATTCTACCCCCTCCATACCACAGACATTGGCAATTTCATGCGGGTCAGAGATGGTAGCGACCGTGCCATGAACTACAGCGAGTCGAGCGAATTCGGAAGGTACCAACATGGAGGACTCCACATGGACGTGAGCATCGATAAACCCAGGTAGCAAAAAGGGTAGTGTAGGGTCAGCAGCGATTTTTTGGATCCGCTGGATTTTCCGTTCGGCTACTTCTAGGGCTACGGTATAAATCTCCCGGAGGCGGAGGTCAACGAGGTTGGCGTGGATAATCATGGTATTCGGAATAAGCAACGGCAGATCATGCTTTGGTTTGACAATGATCTTTGGCTTTTTGAAATTAGGTACTGCTAAAACTACTATATTTGCCCAAATTTTAGGCAGAATAACAAGACAGGTTTTTTAATGAACAAAATTGTCATCGCCATTGATGGATACTCGGGATGTGGAAAAAGTTCGACTGCCAAGCAGGTAGCCAAACAATTAGGCTACACCTTTATCGACTCTGGGGCCATGTATCGGGCTGTAGCCTTACATTTTTTAAATCTGAATCTTTCCCCACTTCGCCCAGAGGATGTGACGAAAGGCTTGAAATCATTGCAAATTTCTTTTCAACTCAATCCAGAGACAGGTAAGCAGGAAACCTACCTGAATGGAGTCAATGTGGAAAAAGAAATTCGAACCATGCGGGTTTCTGAACGTGTAAGTGAAGTAGCGACTGTCAAGGAAATTCGGGCGGAACTCGTGGCGCAACAGCAGCAGCTCGGGCGAAAAAAAGGAGTGGTCATGGATGGACGAGACATTGGTTCTGTGGTATTTCCAGAGGCTGAGCTGAAACTGTTTATGACGGCAGACGTAGAGACTAGAGCGAAACGTCGACAGCTGGAATTGGAGGAAAAAGGAGAGCACGTATCCTTGGAAGAGATTAAACTAAATTTGGAAAACAGAGATCAAGTCGATTCGAATAGGAGCGAAAGCCCCCTGATCAAGGTGGCTGATGCGATAGAAATCGATACCAGCAGGTTGACATTTTCCCAACAAGTAGAGCAAATCCTTGACTTAGTCAAGAAAGTAACGATAAACTAGGTAGGCTATGCAAGTGACCATAGATAAGAATTCAGGGTATTGTTTCGGTGTGGAGTTTGCCATCAAAATGGCAGAGGACGAAATGGAAAATAAGGAGACCTTGTATTGTCTTGGAGATATTGTGCACAACGATATGGAAGTCAAACGGCTGAGCGAAAAGGGCTTGGTTGTAATTGACCGGGAGCAGCTTCAGGAATTGAGTAACTGTAAAGTGTTGATTCGTGCGCATGGAGAACCACCTGAAACCTATAAGTTGGCCATTGAAAATAACATCGAATTGATTGATGCTTCCTGCCCTGTGGTACTCAAACTTCAGCATCGGGTGAAAAATGCATTTGATAAAATGGAGCGCGAAAACGGGCAGATTGTGATTTATGGCAAAAAAGGCCATGCGGAAGTAATTGGTTTGACCGGACAGACTTTGGAGAAAGCGATTGTGGTGATGGACGATTCGGATTTGGATACCCTCGATTACAGTCGCCCGATTACCTTGTTTAGCCAGACTACCAAAAGTACGAAGGGTTTTTACGCGCTCTCTGAAAAAATTGAAGGACGAATCAAGGAAGCCAAAGGAGAGTTGACTGAGGTCGATTTCAATTCTAACGATTCCATTTGCCGCCAAGTGTCCAATCGAGAGCCTCAATTGCAGCGCTTTGCCCAAGAGAATGACGTGATTTTGTTTGTGTCAGGCAAGAAAAGTTCGAATGGAAAAGCTTTGTACCAAGTCTGTCTCTCTGAAAATCCAAGAAGTTATTTCATTGAAAATGAGGAAGAAATAGAGGTAGATTGGTTTCAGAATGCAGCGCGAGTTGGGATTTGCGGAGCTACCTCTACGCCGATGTGGTTGATGGAGCAGGTGAAGGCTTTTGTAGGTGGAATTTCTGAGCGCGTCTTACAGGCCTAATGCGCCATTCTTGGTGTACAATTCTTTATAATAAAAGTTCCAACATTTAATGTGACTTAAGCTCCATCTCAAAAGGTTTTTTCTTAGATTTGTGGCGTTTTTCAAGGCTCATAGTTCCAAACAGATATGTCAAAAATAGTGAAGCTTAAAAAGGGATTTGACCTAAAGCTCGTTGGTAAAGCTCCTTTGGAGTTGATCCAAGTGGCTGCAGCGACCACCTTTGCCATTAAACCCACGGATTTTCCGGGGATTCAGCGCCCTAAAGTCCTCGTAAACGAGGGAGATACTGTGAAAGCAGGTACTCCAATTCTCTTGGACAAAGCCATGGATCAAGTAATCTATGCTTCCCCTGTTTCTGGGGAGGTAGTAGAGATCAAGCGTGGTGACAAGAGAAAACTTTTGGAAATCAAAATTCTTGCGGACAGTTCAGTGACGCATGAAAAAGTAGGAGCCTTGGATTTGGGCCAAGATCGAGCAACCCTAGCTGCAAAGCTGGCCGCTTCTGGTGTTTGGCCGAATATCATTCAACGCCCTTTTGGAATTGTAGCTAATCCAGCAGATTCGCCAAAGGCCATCTTTGTTTCGGGTTTTGATACCCATCCATTGGCTGCTGAAGTACCTTTCATCCTTCAAGGTGAAGCCCGTTACTTTCAAGCAGGGATCGATGCGCTAGCTAAATTGACAACTGGTAAGGTTCACCTCAATGTAGATGGAGCCAAGCAGTTGCCTGAGGTATTTGCTGGTGTAAAAAATGCACAAATCAACCAGTTTTCTGGCCCACACCCAGCAGGAAACGTAGGAACTCAAATCCATCACCTTGACCCAATCAATAAAGGGGATATCGCATGGACTGTATCTCCTTATGGGGTTGTCCAAATCGGAAAATTTGTATTGGAAGGCATTTATGATGCATCCAAAGTAATCGCCTTGACCGGTTCTGAGATGAATCAGAAAGGCTACGTAAAGACCTACACTGGAGCTAATGTAAGCACCTTCTTAGCTGGGATTGCTCAGCCTGAGACCTTACGTATCATCTCTGGCAACGTGCTCACTGGAGAAAAAATTGAAAAAGATGGATACCTAGGTTTTTATCACAACCAGGTCACCGTAATTCCTGAAGGAAAATACGAGGAGTTCCTGGGCTGGTTGAAGCCAAGTGCTTCCAAGTTGAGCTTCCACAAAGCGATTGGGATGTTTTCCTTCTTGAAAAGTGGAGAGTTCAAAGTGGATACCAATACGCACGGAGAAGAGCGTCCATTTGTAGTATCTGGCGTATTTGAGAAAGTAATGCCTATGGATATTTTACCTACCTACTTATTCAAAGCCATCGTGACCGAGGATTTTGATGAGATGGAGGAACTCGGCTTGTATGAAGTGATTGAAGAAGATG
>CAYNIK010000121.1:1251-4567 GCA_964397145.1 uncultured Limnohabitans sp. | reverse complement strand
TCACATGGCGGAGGGGATGGGTTGGGAAGCATTGCTTCAGTGCCAATCCCAATTGAATGGGGGAATGCACATTCAACTGGAAGAGTTGTTCCATATTTGCCCAGTCTTGGTCAGCAGCGGGGGCATAACTGGCTTTGCCCGCATTGGCAAAGCAGTAGTCCACTCCTTTCCAGTGGCTTTGGATCCATTCAAGGATAGGTGCATTCCCTTCTTTCTCACTCAAGTCTGCCAGAACTAGCCCTTCGAGTTCGGGAAATTCTTTCCGAAGGTGATCAAGATGATCGGGGAGTACATCTACCGCCAAAATTGATTGGGTATACGGATAAAGCTGTCGGATCAACTCCAATCCAATGCCTGATCCGGCTCCAGTCACGACCACACGTGCGTCTTTGTAAGGGTTCATGCGGGGATGCTTGGTTTGGGAAAAGTGAGGGTAAAGGGACTCACCTTCATCGCGAGAATGGGCTTGATGCCTCGGATGTCCGGGAAAAGTTGGGTATCAACCTCCACCTCCTGAATGCGTGCCAGTTTTCCCCAACCCTTTCCTTCAGGCTGGGTGAAAAGCACTTGATCTTCCAATTCTTGTCGTAGTCGGATGGGAAGTAGTCCGGTATTCATCGGAAACGAGATGCCTCCGGAGCGAATGCTGGCTTGGAATACTGGTTTTCCATTCAAGGTAACATCCACACGGTCTAGCCCTTTTTCTTTTTGCCAGTGGAAGTCTGCCGTTTGCTTCGGAATAGCCCAATTGGCCCGTCCATTCAGGGTGCTAGCCTCTGAGTCTACGAAGATGGTGGTAATCGACTGCAATTTTTCTTCCCCAAATTTTCCAGGAATAAACAGGAGCTCTTTGTAGGGACCCACCGGTGATTCCTGGTAGTCTACGAGCATGACGTAGCCAAATCCTCCCCTGAATTTTTGTTGGAGGTATTCTGGTAGGTTGGCTGCTTGGTCTACCCAAGATTTTTTGAAGCGAAACAAAAGAATAATGCCTTCACCACGAAGGGTCCAAGGGGCTGGAACAGGCGTTTGGATGTGCTTAGACATGAAGGAAATAAAATGCAATTGGGCAAGAAGTTACCAAAAAATCCAACAAAAGGATAGCCCAAAGGAACAGAAAAAATCCCCTTGACTTTTTGGCCAAGGGGATCTGAAAATTTGGAACGTAAGGGTATTAGTCGATTCGGGTGATTTTGGCACCTAGCGCATTGAGGCGCTCGTCGATGTTTTGGTAACCCCGGTCAATCTGCTCGATGTTGTCGATGACCGAAGTACCGTTGGCAGACATCGCGGCTATCAAGAGTGATACTCCTGCACGAATGTCTGGAGAGGTCATCTTGATGCCACGAAGGGCATACTTACGGTCTAGTCCGATCACCGTAGCGCGGTGTGGGTCACAGAGGATGATCTGCGCACCCATGTCTATCAACTTGTCCACGAAGAATAAGCGGGATTCAAACATTTTTTGGTGCACGAGTACGGTTCCCTTTGCCTGAGTGGCCGTCACCAAGATGATGGATAGGAGGTCAGGGGTGAAGCCAGGCCAGATCTGATCTGCAACGGTGAGGATGGAACCATCGATAAAGGTTTCGATTTCGTAGTGTTGTTGTGAAGGAACGAAAATGTCATCCCCTCTAAACTCCAACTGGATACCCATCCGTCGGAAGGTGTCCGGGATGATGCCCAAGCGGTGAATTTGACAATCTTTGATGGTGATTTCAGACTGGGTCATGGCGGCCATCCCGATGAAAGAGCCAATCTCAATCATGTCTGGAAGTAGCGTATGCGTCGTGCCTCCAAGGGTCTTTACCCCTTCGATGTGGAGCAGGTTGGATCCCACACCGGTGATCTTGGCTCCCATGCGGTTGAGCATGTCGCAAAGCTGCTGCAAGTAGGGTTCGCAGGCAGCATTGTAGATGGTGGTCTTGCCTTCGGCCATCACGGCGGCCATGACGATGTTGGCAGTACCCGTTACGGATGCCTCATCCAACAGCATGTAGGTGCCTTTGAGGTTTTTGCCATCAATGTGGAAGATCTCATTTTTGGCATCGTAGTGAAACTCGGCACCCAACTTTTGGAAGCCAAAGAAGTGGGTATCCATACGGCGGCGGCCGATTTTGTCTCCTCCTGGCTTGGATAGCTTACCCGTGCCAAATCGGGTCAATAATGGACCAAGGATCATTACCGATCCACGAAGTGCGGAGGCTTTGTTGAGAAAATCTTGGGTTTCTAGGTAGTCTAGGTTGACTTCGTCTGCCTGGAAGGTGTAAGATTCTGGTGCTAGCTTCTGCACCTTCACGCCCATGTCAGAAAGTAGCTCGATGAGCTTGTTGACATCGCGGATGTTTGGAATTTTGTGGATGGTGACTTTTTCCGAAGTCAAAAGCACGGCACAAAGAATTTGCAATGCTTCGTTTTTTGCACCCTGAGGAATGATTTCTCCTTTGAGGCGGTGCCCACCTTCTACTCTAAAAGATGCCATGTGCTTATCTTCGTTTTTTGTGGCTTGGGCGGAATTTCTTTCCGTGGTTGTTTTTCTTTTTGGAATGCTCTTCTTCCAGGTGAGGGATTTTAAAATCTCTTCGAGTGTTGGATTCAAAAAGGGCATTTTCCCGTACTTTTTCCAAATCAATGTGGAGCTTGCCTTTAGAGAGCGTTTTGATATCATCGAGGATGATGCCATCGTCAAAATTGTCTCGATTCCAGGTAGAGTGGAAGCTTCGCATCAGCTGCCCGATGTAGATGATTGCATTTTCCTGCTCTTCGTCATTTTCGATTTCGATGGCTTTTTCGATCAGCTTTTCGATATTTCTCCCGTAGTGCTTAAACTTGATTTGTCCTTTGGGATAGCCTACCGGCTGTGGTTTTTTGCCCAAAAGTTCTTTTTCGGGCATGGGGAATGGCCCGTCAATATCCAAAGTAAAGTTGGACATGATGTATAAGTCATCCCAAAGCTTCTGGTCATTTTCCTGCTTGACGCTAGGATTGAGCTGTTTGATGATCTCTACGATCGTGTAAGCGCTTTGCGTACGACGTTCGCGATCTTCAATCCCTACCACATGCTGCACCAGCTGTTGGATATTCTTTCCGTATTCTTTCAAAATAAGTTGTTGTTTTTCTAGATCCTTAGGCTCCATGGATTCTCCTCTTTTTTTGCCTTGTAAAAGGTAACAAAAAAATCACCACAAATAAGGAGAATAGTTGATTAGTCTATAATTCTAAGTTTGGCAAAACTAAGCAATAAAGTCTTCTCCCCAAAATGTTCAAATTGAATGCTTGCCTTTTTGTTAAGTCCTTCGGTTTCAATTTTTTGAAC
>CAYNIK010000121.1:0-1151 GCA_964397145.1 uncultured Limnohabitans sp. | reverse complement strand
TCGTTTTCGGGGTTGTCCACGTACTCCTTGATCGCATTCAGCAATTCCTGCACGTTTTCGTAGCGGTTGAGCCCTTCGATGGTCTTGTCTTCGTAGAGTTCACGGAGCAAGCCACTTTGTTTGGCTACCGAACTCGCTGCCTCAAAGGCATCCTTGCGTTCGATTTCGATTTGGAAAGCCTTAATCATCGTCGAAAAGTCATCCACAGACACCCCCGCACGGCCACCTAGGAAGCTGTGTGCATTTTGTACCACATCCCAGAGGGGAATGTCGTGTTCGTAGGCAGAAACAAGGATTTTTTCCACCGAACTATCCCCAATTCCTCTTTTGGGGTAGTTGATGATGCGCTTGAAGGCCTCTTCGTCGGCTGGGTTGACGGCAAAGCGGAGGTAGGCCATGAGGTCCTTGATCTCTTTGCGTTGGTAGAAAGAGAGTCCACCTACGATTTTATAGGTCAGATTCAGTTTGCGAAGTGCCTCCTCCATGGCGCGGGACTGGGAGTTGGTCCGGTAGAGTATGGCAAAGTCACTGTTTTGGAGTTTCTTGTTGTTTTTCTCCTCAAAGATGGTGGTTGCCACGAGCCTTCCCTCCTCGTTGTCGGAGGAGGCTTTGATCAATTCGATCAGGTCTCCCTCGGGGTTGGAGGTCCATACCACCTTTTTGAGTTGGGCCTTGTTCTTGTCAATGATGGAGTTGGCCGCTTCCACGATGGTCTTGGTGGAGCGGTAGTTTTGCTCCAACTTCACTACAAACAAGTCCGGATAGTCTTTCTCGAAATTCAGGATGTTTTGAATATCCGCACCGCGAAAGGCATAAATACTTTGGGCATCGTCACCCACCACGCAGATGTTTTGGTGTACTGCTGCCAGTTTTTTGGTGATCAGGTACTGGGAAATGTTGGTATCCTGAAACTCGTCCACCATGACGTATTTGAAGCGCTGCTGGTACTTGTTGAGTACTTCGAGGTGATCGCGGAAGAGTACGTTGGTATTGAAGAGTAGGTCGTCAAAGTCCATGGCTCCGGCTTTGAATAATCTTTCCTGGTAGCGCTGGTAAATTTCCCCCATTCTTGGGCGAAGAGCCGCTTCGTCATCCGCCTTCACAAAGGGGTCGTTTTGGTAGGTTTGCCAGGAGATGAGTCTGTTTTTTGC
>CAYNIK010000120.1:0-4594 GCA_964397145.1 uncultured Limnohabitans sp. | reverse complement strand
CCAAGCGCAACAATGTGGAAATGGCCCTGAATATCGCCCGCGAGGCTCGACAAATTCATGGGGGCATGGGCATCACGGGAGAATACCCGATCATGCGCCACATGATGAATCTAGAATCGGTACTGACTTATGAAGGAACGCATGATATCCACTTGTTGATCCTGGGCAACGAAATCACGGGAATACCTGCTTTCAAATAAGGAAACTGAAGGACTCGAAATGGGGAGGAAAGAGTGCATAGATTAAGGTTAAATCATATTCAATAATATGTTGAGAAATATTTTTTCAATTTCATTGATGTTTTTGGTATTGAACACAAATGCCCAAGTATCACAATTGAATGGCATTTTTGACCAAGTAGCTATTGATGCGCGTGCGGAAACATCCAATCTTACTTCGGGTGGAAGTGACACCACGAATGTAGTTTACGAAGTGGTGGAAATACAGCCAAGTCCTGCGGGCGGGATGGCGGGATGGAACAAGTACTTATCAGAGAACCTACGCTACCCGCCAAATGCCCAACTGAAGGGCATAGAGGGTACGGTCATTGTGGCCTTCGTAGTGAATACAGATGGGACGACAACAGATATTGAAATATTGAGAAGTGTTGGGGGAGGTTGTGACGAGGAAGTAATTCGGATCGTCCAAGGTTCACCCAAATGGACACCAGGCATGCAACGTGGCACGCCCGTCCGAACACGGATGCGCTTGCCTCTTCGGTTTATGTTAGGCGGGACTGATACGAGCAGAGGTAGCACCGAAGTATCCCTTAATGCGGTACCGATCTCACAGGCTACGGATGGGCAAGATTCAAGTCAAGAAGGTGTAGCACTCTTTTTCGACGTGGTGGATACACCGCCAAGTCCTGTCGGTGGCCTTGAGGCATGGAGCAGGCACCTTTCGGAAAACTTGACCTATCCCACGACTGCGAGAATGAAAGGAATACAAGGCACGGTATTAGTTTCCTTTATTGTCAATACCGACGGCACTATTGAAGAGATTGAGTTGGTGCAGGGTATCGGGGGAGGATGCGACGAAGAAGCTATCCGTATTATAAAAAGTTCACCTGCTTGGACGCCGGGAATGATCAAAGGCAAGGCCGTTCGCACGCGTATGAAAATCCCTTTAAGTTTTAAACTAGGTTGATTTAGGGCTGATCCACAATTTCTTTGCGTCCTGCCGGCGGTAGGCAGGCTCTTGTGCCTTTGTGCGGGAAAAAGAATAGTATCCCCCAAATTCGGGGCGCTCTTATTTTAATCCCATTGGATTGGATTCGTTAGCATTTCTTGAAAGTCTTTCACACTTGGATTCGGGTTCCCAGTGAGCAGGTAATAAATAAGCCGCGCATCATCAGGATTAACTTCATTTCCAATCCTTGAAGCTTCCAGACGACTGTACAACCAGGCCCAAGAGCCTTTTTCAAATGGCTTGGGTTCCTTATTGGGCGTAGCTTTTAACCAAGAATAGTCTTCCAATTTACCCTTTAAGCCTTCGTTTCCGCTGGTTTCCGAAACCAAAGAAATCAATTGCAATTGATTTCCTTCAAAACTTTCTCGGAGCTTTTCCCAAGTCCAACCCGTATGGGTCTCCCCTTCACCAGGGTTATCCGCATGCTCCTGATCCCATTTCGAGTAAGAAATAACACGAACGTATTTGATTCTAGCCGAATCAGCCTCATTCAACGAGGTTCCAATAATTTCCAAAGGGCCAGCAGCCAAAATCGTCAAAGGGTTTTTCGCGGAACTTTTGTTAATTAGTTCTGTGATTTCAATGATTGCAAAATTTGGGGCAGTGACTGCTTCGATAAACTTGGTTTTTTTGAATCCAAACTGCTTGGCTCCTAAGAAGGCACTTTCCCGCATTTGGGCATCCGCTCCCGCAAAGGTTTTGTTGGATCCCCAGGTATGACTACTGAATGCATACACCATCACTTGCTCTTGGATTTCTTTTGCAGCCATAACCGCCAAGGTCAATGGTGTAGCTGCCCAATCCCCTTTTCCATGTTCATTCCCATCTGCAACCACCACGATTCGCTCACCGGCGTATGGAGCAGTTTGCGCAATTATCTCCCCATTTACGAAGCATCCTAAACCCAAAATCAGGCAGATTCTTTGAAAAAAGGTATTTATCTTAAGATTTAACATCATTTATTTATTTTATTAAAAATCAAATAATTAAATAAAAATTTAAAATAAATTTTTACAGCGTATTTGATTAAATTAATTTCAACTTTTTAAAACCTAAGCGCTAGTTTACCCTACTTTTTAACACCAAAAGCTGAACTGGATTTACCGGATCATTGGTGAAAATATAGAGATTTCGTTGATCGATCCCTTTTCTTCCAACTGGATCAAACACTAAGATCATCTCCGTTTTTTCGCCTGGCGAAAGTACGTATTTGGATAATTCAGGAACCAGACAAGTGCAATTCCCTTGGACCTTTCGAATCTCAAGTGGCTCTTTTCCTAAATTTGTCAAGGTGACCGCTTTACGTTGAACCGTGTTGGAACTAATCTCACCCAAATCAATAATCTTTTGACTGATCATCAGTTGAGGAACTTCATCTAGCTGATCTTTTGGGATAGGAGAAAAATAGTCAAAAAGGTCAGCTAAAATTTCCAATTCCAGTTTCTCCCCCTCCTCTTTTCCCCAGTTAATCCAAATTTTATCAGAAACAGCTCCTAATTCAGGCCGTAATTTGGCATCGTAGCTGATCTTAAGCAGACCTCGTTCTTGAGGACGAACCAAATCCTGAATCTGTTGAATCTGAATGTAATCAGGTGTCTGCGCATTAAATGCCTGCTTTTCTAAAGCCTTAGTCCCATGATTGAAAAATTCGAGGTACTTTACTTTAGGCTCATTATCAAACACATCGCCCATACTTACCCTTTTCATTCGGAATCCCAAGAACCCCAACTTCACCGGATAATTCCGCTCCAAATTAACAGGATAAGGAAGTGCAATGCCTTCAATAAACAGTGAATCCTTCACTTGACCTTGATTTCCTTTTACAAGCACTAATTTGGAAAAGAAACCAGCAGCTGAACTGGGATCAAATTCAACCGAGATTTTTCCAGATTCCCCAATTGCCAACGAATCCTTGGAATAAGATACCGTGGTACAACCACAATCGGTTACCACCTCCTCTATGGCAAAGTATTTTCCTTGACTAAGGGTATAGTCGAAGGTGACAGTTTGCAGCCCTTGCTCCTCTAGCACTGTTCCTAAGTCTATACGGTTCACTTTCCATACCAACTTGGCTACAGTTTGCTGCTGTGCGTAGCCCTGCAACCCAAACAAAAGCCCTGAAAAAAGAAATAAATACAGCCGAATCATGCCTGCAAGTAACAAAAAAATATGGCAGGAATGTAGCCTGATTTAGTTAATTTGCATCAAAATTGACCCAATGGCAAGAGTATTAACAGGGATTCAAAGCTCAGGTAGACCCCACCTCGGCAATATTTTAGGAGCAATTGTTCCCGCTATTCAATTGATTGAGCAAAACAGCAAAGAAGAATCTTTCATCTTCATCGCAGACTTTCATTCACTTACCAGCCAAAAAGACGGAGGGATACGCAAGCAAAATACACTTGCAGTAGCGGCAGCCTGGTTGGCCTTCGGTTTGGATATCGAAAAAACTGTTTTTTACAGACAATCCAGAATCCCTGAAGTAGCTGAATTGAATTGGTATCTCAACTGCTTTGCTCCCTTCCCCATGCTTGCCAATGCCCACAGTTTCAAGGACAAATCGTCCCGATTGGCTGATGTAAACGCAGGTTTATTCACCTACCCTGTGCTGATGGCTGCAGATATTTTATTGTATTCGGCCAACTTAGTACCTGTGGGAAAGGATCAGTTGCAGCATTTGGAAATGGCTCGTGACCTTGCGAGTGCCTTCAACCATGCTATGGAAGAAGAAATCCTGACCCTCCCTGAAGCAAGAATTGCTACCGATGTGATGACCATTCCTGGTACGGATGGACAGAAAATGAGCAAATCCTACCAAAATATCCTGGATGTATTTTTGCCTGAAAAGGAACTCAAGAAAAACGTAAATGCCATCATTACGGACAGCACTCCTCTAGAAGAACCCAAAGATCCAGATACCTGTACCGTATTCAAATTGTATAGTTTGATGGCTACACCTGCCCAAACGCAGGCCTTGCGAGCCCAGTACCTCGGGGGGAATTTTGGCTATGGCCATGCCAAGAAAGAACTCTTGGACCTCCTGTTGACCAAATTCGAGAAAGAGCGGGAACGATTTGACTTTTTCATGAACCATCCCGAGGAAATCGAAGCACGACTTCTTGCCGGTGAAGCCAAAGCGCGTCAAGTAGCGCTTCCGCTCCTCAATCGTGTGCGTGAAAAATTAGGGTTCTTATAAACAAAACGATTACCGGACTTCCCGAAAGTACTCCCGATCAAAGACTCTAGAATAGATCCAATGGGGCACTTTGTCGTGGTAAGGCATCAAGTCTTGCAATACTTTTTTCTGGGTTTGGTGCGCTTGCATGACCTGAAGTGTTCTGGAAAAATAGGGTTGGGTGCCAATGGAAAAATCAGGTTCGGGAAGACCTCTCCCCGGTTCCTTTGG
>CAYNIK010000119.1:0-4629 GCA_964397145.1 uncultured Limnohabitans sp. | reverse complement strand
GACAAGGAATACCAAAAAATCACCGAGCTGGTCAATCAAGAAAAATTGGTCATCCAGCCACTTGCCTACATTCGGGGCAGGTCGCTCTCCAATATTTTCTTCATCGTCGATGAGGCCCAAAACCTTACCCCCCACGAAATCAAAACCATCATTTCTCGGGCTGGAGAAAACACCAAAATCATCTTTACGGGAGACGTATTTCAAATTGACACCCCCTACCTGGATGCGCAGTCCAATGGATTATCCTACCTCATCGATCGGGTCAAGGATCATCCACTCTACGCACATGTGAAACTAGAAAAAGGGGAGCGCTCTGAGTTGGCCAACTTGGCGAATGACTTGCTGTAATTTGTTAAACTGAAGGGAGCTGCTTCTGGAGGAAAAATTAGCTTTTCTCCGTATGCGCCTTGAAATTATTCAAAATGGATTGCCATCCAAATTGCTGAAGCTCCAGGCTGTTTTCATTTTCTGCATCAAAAATAAGTTGGACGAAGGTTCCTTCAGTCAAGTCACTAAACGAGATTTCAACTTCCCGTTGATCCGCTAAGGCATACTTGAGTTTTTCGAATGGAACGATCTCGGTAAATACTCCTTCAAAGTCAAATCCGAAACTTCCGTCCTTTGCCTCCATCCGCCACGAAAACTTCCCCCCAGGAACCAAATCATTGCTAGCTGTAGGACAGCACCAGTCTTCGGAAGCAAAGTTCCACTGGGTGATGTGATTGGGCTCCGTATAATTCGCCCAGGCCTTATTTCGATCGGCTAATACGGTAGCCTGAATGGTAATTTTGGTAAAAGCCATATTCGGTTTTTGAGATTTGAATAAAGTGATGTTTAAGACAATCTGGCTTTGAACGGAATTCCGCCTTCTTACAAACTCATCATTTCTTTAAATCGGGCTGCCTGTCTCCTGCTGACTTCGATGCGGTCCCCGCCTTTGAGCGTGACTACTAGTCCACCATTAAACCAAGGTTCGATGGCTTCCACCCAGCCTAGGTTGATGATGTGCTTGCGGCTTGCTCTAAAAAAAGATTTCTCGTCCAATCGCTCGTCCAAGGCATTCAATGACTTATGGATCATCGGCTTGAAGTTGTCAAAATAGACTTTGATGTAATTGCCATCCGACTCAAAAAGTCGCACATTGGAAAGTCGCACAAACCAGCAGCGGTCCCCATCTTTGACAAATACCTGGTCCTCTAAGGTCAGTTTCTTTTGATTCCCCAGCCCTTCCTGCTCTTCTCTCTTGGCGATACTTTCCATTTTTCCTTGAAGCTTCAGCACGGCATCTTCCAACCGCTTCGGCTCGATTGGCTTGAGTAAATAGTCTAATGCATTGACCTGAAAAGCCTTCAGCGCATACTCGTCATAGGCCGTAGTGAAGATGACATGAGGCAAGCTGTCCAACTCCTCCAATAGATCAAAACCTGTTTTCTCCGGCATCTGAATGTCTAGAAAGATGACATCAGGCTGAAGTTGATCAATTTTTTCTTTGGCGTCATCCACATTCACTGCTTCACCCACCACTTCGACTGTTTCCAGTTGATTCAATAAATTGATTAGCTCCTTTCGGGCTAAGCGTTCGTCATCAATTACCAGGGCTCTCATATCAATTGGGTTAATTAGTCTAAAGTAAGTCTTTGTTTCGGAATTTTAATTTCAGTAATCACAAATTGCCCGCCAGAATTAAAGATCCGGAAGCTTGCCTTATCGCCATAAAGAAGTGCTAGACGTTGTTGGGTATTGTTTATACCATGCCCTTCCTCTGCTTTACGCTTTTTAGCAGACTGGGCTTCGTAATGCCCACTATTTTTTACTTGGATGTACAATTCATCTGCTAATCCTTCTCTGCATTTAATTTCAATCACCCCCCCTTTCACCAGGTTGGAGATCCCGTGCTTAATTGCATTTTCCACAATCGTCTGCAGCATCATCGGTGGGATCTTGTAAGCATACGCCCCATCCTCAATTTGGTAATCCACCTGCAGGCGCTCCTCAAAACGGATGGATTCCAGCGCCAAATAATCCTTCACCGTGGCCAACTCATCGGCTAGATCAATCACCTGCTTTTTGTCCAGCATCAGTGAAAACCGCAGCATGTTGGAAATCTGCGTGATGGCGGATTTGGCCTTGACTGGATCTTCATCAACTAGGGCACGAACGGAGTTAAGCGCATTGAAAATAAAATGGGGATTGAGCTGGCTTTTTAAATGATTGAGCCGAATCTCGTTGATTTTTGCTTCGTACCGAAGGGTGGTGTTGTAGTTGTCCAGAAAGTGAAATACAAAGTAGAGCAACACCCAAAATCCATAGTAAAGGGAACTCACAAAAAGGTTAACAGAAATCACCAAGGCCCGGAAATCAGCCCCTGGATTGAGCGTACCAAAAGCCAAATTGATTAACACCTGTGCAAAAACATTGCTTACAGCAAGAATGCCAACAGCAAGGACGACTTGGGCTAGCAATCGAAACACGCCTAGCTTAAACCAGCCGAATCTTTTGACTACTAGTCTGAAGGCGTGCGTAGAGGCTAAATAAAAAGCAGACAAGGCCACAAAGGCCCAAGTTTGAAGAGGGGTAATCCCCTCAGATAAGGAGGCAAAAAAAACATTGACAAAAGCAAAGCTTCCCCAGCCCAAGACCTGCAATAGCCAATAGAGTGTGCTTCTGTTCATACGCGAAAGTTAAGGAAGGATGCCTAGGTTGACCTTCGAATTTGATAAGAGGGCGATAGGCTTGATTTTAAGCCTTTTTTCAGCGATGTAATTCCTGCTTCAAGAATCTTCCGGTATGGCTTTCTGGATGAGCAGCCACTTTTTCTGGGCTACCTTGCACCACTACGGTACCTCCTTTATTGCCTCCTTCAGGTCCCATATCAATCAGGTAATCCGCCACCTTGATCACATCCAGGTTGTGTTCGATCACCAAGACGGTATTGCCTTTATCCACCAGTTTTTGAAGGACATTCATCAACAAGTCAATGTCCTGAAAGTGCAAGCCCGTAGTCGGCTCATCCAAAATGTAGAAGGTTTTGCCCGTATCTTTTTTGGATAATTCTGTGGCCAACTTCACCCGTTGCGCCTCGCCTCCGGAAAGTGTCGTGGCATGTTGTCCTAGGGTAATGTAGCCCAGTCCCACTTCACTCAGCGTAATGACCTTTCGAAGGATTTTGGGTTGGAATTCAAAGAATTCTACCGCCTGCTCTACGGTCATGTCGAGCACATCAGAGATAGACTTTCCTTTGAAACGCACCTCAAGGGTTTCTCGATTGTAACGCTTGCCCTTGCAGGTCTCACATGGGATGTGAACATCGGGGAGAAAATCCATCTCCACCAACTTCATCCCTGCCCCTTCGCAATCCTCACAGCGGCCGCCTTTCACATTGAAGGAGAATCTGCCCGGCTTGTAGCCCCTGATTTTTGATTCCGGAAGCTCGGTAAATAGAGTACGGATATCCGAAAACATGCCCGTGTAGGTTGCAGGATTGGACCTAGGAGTCCGGCCAATGGGACTTTGGTCCACTTCAATCACCTTGTCTAACTGCTTCAAGCCCTCAATACTATCAAAGGGCATCGGTTCCTTTTTGGAGTTGTAAAATTCGCGATTCAGCAGGGGAAATAAGGTTTCGTGGATCAGCGTACTTTTTCCACTACCCGACACCCCCGTCACCACGATCAAAGTACCCAAGGGAAAGGATACCGTTACATTTTTCAAGTTATTGCCAGAAGCGCCTTTCAAGACCAACTGCTCTCCAGTTCCTACTCTTCGGCTACTTGGAATAGCCAAGCCCAACTTTCCTTGCAGGTACTGTGCAGTCACCGAGTCAGATTGCAAGATTTGGGCAGGAGAGCCTGCAGCGACTACATGTCCTCCATGTCTTCCTGCTCCAGGACCCATATCCACTAGGTAGTCCGACTCGAGCATCATGTCCTTGTCGTGCTCTACCACTAAGACAGAGTTGCCCAGATCCCGAAGTCGCTTCAGTGCCTGGATCAATTTTACATTGTCTCGCTGATGGAGACCAATGCTAGGTTCATCCAAAATATAGAGCACGCCGACCAGCTGGGTGCCAATCTGCGTAGCCAAACGAATACGCTGGGCCTCACCCCCAGAAAGGGTGCGCAAGGGTCTATTCAAGGAAAGGTAGTCCAAACCGATGTCCAGAAGAAACCCAATCCGCTTCCGGATTTCCTTGAGCACTTCCGCACCGATGCGCTGTTGCTTCTCTGATAATCGCGATTCGAGTCCTTCAAACCAGTTCGCTAAGCCTTGGATATCGAGCATGGCCAGCTCTCCAATGTGGGTGCCGTCCAACTTAAAATGAAGCGCCTCCTTTTTGAGTCGGTAGCCCTGGCATTCCGGACAGGTTTTGGAAATGGTAAACTCCGCTACCCATTCCTGGATTTTGTCAGAGCTTCCTTCCTGATATTTTTGGAGAAAATTAATGATCCCCTCAAAGGTCGTATTCCACTGGGTACCCGGATACTTCACCGAATCCACAGCTACCTCTACCTTGTCCCCATACAAAAGCACCTCAATCACCGCTTCAGGCAGGTCCTTGATCGGTGTACTCAGGCTGCATTTGTAATGCTTGAGTAGTGCTTCAATTTTCTTGAAAATCCAGATGTCCCG
>CAYNIK010000118.1:0-4654 GCA_964397145.1 uncultured Limnohabitans sp. | reverse complement strand
CCTGCCTCGCAAAAATATCTACTCCCTTGTGGGTTCCTGATATTCCCCAAGGGTAGTACCAAAACGATTGTGGATGGTAACTCGACTTGGTAGCTCCTTCAACAGGCATGGAATAATGCTGTGGGTACAGTAGCCCAATACCGATTAGCATCATCAAGAGGAGACCCACTTTTTTAAAAATCTTCATGCATGGATTCGTTTTGCAATCCCGTGCAAAAAAAGGACCAAGTGGTACATATGAAGTGCGAAGTCAGAAGTACGCTATTCTTGCTAAGGTAGATTGCAGACTGAAGAATTATGGCAATGTGCTAAGTACTCAACCTACCTACTATAGCTTGGCAGGCTGGTTATTTACTACTTCCACGCCAATCCCATCGTTTTTGGCTCCAAAAACGCCAATCTCCCAAAAAGATTGTTCGTGCAAGCGCATGGTCTCCTCAAACCAGGCTTTATTTTCCACGCCAACAGCGATCAATAGTCCACCGCTTGTTTGTGGATCACACAGCGGTACCAATTCCATCCCATTCACTCCTGTCACTTTAGAGTTAAAGGCATTCCAATTCCGATAGGTGTTGTCTGGAAAAACAAATTGCTTAACGTATTCACTTACCCCATCAATAAGGGGGAGTTTGTCAAACTCAAGCTGCAAGGTAAGGTCAGCACCTTCTGCCATTTCTAGCGCATGCCCCAGCAAGCCAAATCCAGTGACGTCCGTGAGGGCATGTACCTCCTCGTGGTTGCCGAGCACTTGTCCAATTGAGTTGAGTTGGCAAGCGATTTCTACTAAGTTGCGGTAGTCTCGATCCTTGATTTTTTGCCGTTTAAGCGCAGTAGCCAATACTCCAATTCCCAACGGCTTGGTCAAAAACAACAAATCTCCCTCTTTGCTTCCGGTATTTTTCTTGATTTTTCTCGGGTGAACTAGGCCATTCACCGATAGTCCAAAAATAGGATCTTTGGCTGCAATGGAGTGTCCTCCCGCTAGTTCTATCCCCGCCAGGGAACATACCAATTTGGCCCCTTCTAGCACTCTAGCGGCTAGTTCGGGAGCGAGCTTTTCTACAGGCCAACTCAAAATTGCATTAGCGAATAGGGGCTTGCCTCCCATGGCGTACACATCGGAAATGGCATTGGTAGCGGCAATGCGGCCAAAGTCAAACGGATCATCCACAATGGGGGTAAAAAAATCAACCGTATTGATTACAGCAATTTCCTCAGATACTTGGTACACAGCGGCATCGTCCTTACTTGAATTGCCTACCAGTAACCGTGGATCAGCTTGTACGAAGGATCCGCTTGCTCCAAGAATTTGGTCCAATACTGCAGGTGCGATTTTGCAGCCACAGCCTGATCCTTCACTCCACTCCGTCAATCGAATGGTTTGTTCCATTGCTTTTTGGTTTTGTTTGTAAAAGTAAGTCTACTTGTTCCCCGAGGGTTTTTCCTTCGAGATTTAGACGGATTATTTTTGAAGGTTCGTGGCGCTGCAAATCAAATTCGTAGGTCTTGTCGTAGTAGCCTAGCAGGATACCAATCCAGATTTCTGGCTGTCCTGCACGGATGGCCTCTTGTGCTTGTTTGGTTCGATCTCCCCCCAAGCGCTTTTGCAATCGCTGTACGCCTGCAATCAGTTCATCCTTATCCAGATGTGCATATTCACTTGCGATATGCCCGATGCGTTCTGCCTCGGTTTTTTTTATTTCAATACGCAGACTTTGGGTAATCTGTGCATAAAAAGCATCCGGGAGGATGATGCGTCCAATTCTTCGACTCTCATTTTCTACCCAAATAGCGCGGTTTCCATTCATTTCCAGTAAAGCTTCCGCTAGTAGATTTTCAAATTGCTCTACAGTGGGTTGAGCGGCTTGCCCAATGGACCCAAAAGAGGATCCTTTGTGATTAGCCAGTCCTTCCAAATCGATTACTTGCTCGCCTCGTTCTTTGAGCTGATGGAGCAATACCGTCTTTCCTACTCCTGTGCTTCCACCCAATACTAGGATGGGAAAGGGCCTTCTTACCCACGAAAAGGTGAAACCTCGGTAAGTTTTGTATCCTCCCTGAAGTCTAAAAATCTCAAATCCTGCCATCGTTAGTAGCCAAGAAAGAATCTGACTACGCATTCCTCCTCGCCAGCAATACACAATCAGTTTTTTAGTTGGAAATAGCCGAAGTGCCTCTTTTTGAATGAGGTGAAAGCGTGGCCCTACCAATTCAAAACCCTTAAGGATTGCTTTTTCAGCTCCTTCAGTCTTGTAAAGGGTGCCCACAGTAATCCGTTCTGTGTTGTTGAGGATGGGGATATTGACTGCTCCTGGAATATGACTTTGTTCAAACTCCCCTTCACTGCGGGCATCTACTACCGGCAATTGCTGGCGCAAAGTCCAAAATTGTTCAAGGGATAAAGGTACTTCAGCCATGGAGTTAAGGAAGATAAAAAAAGCCGCAAAGGTTTCTTTACGGCTTTAGCGAATGCTTGTGATTAAATTAAAGCTGTGCGTCTAGCTTTTGTGCCAAAACTGCTTTTGGAACAGCGCCTACTTGCTTATCAACGATTTCACCTCCTTTAAAAAATAGGAGGGTAGGAATGGAACGAATGCCAAAAGCCTGCGCTACAGAAGGATTGGCATCTACATCCACCTTTCCGATCACTGCTTTTCCTTCGTAATCTGACGCCAATTCTTCGACTACAGGACCAATCATTTTGCATGGGCCACACCATTCTGCCCAAAAATCAACCAAGATAGGTTGGCTTCCAGAGATGATTTCTTCAAAGTTTGCGTCGGTAATTTCAATTGCTTTTGCCATGGGATGCTTTCAGGTAAGGTTCTTTTCTCAAATATATCAGCAAAATGCATTTGAATCCGAATAAGTTCCGTTCAATTTTTATTTATTGCTGAGGATGTCGTGTTTTTTATGCGATAGGTTAGCGATCCATGATTTTGTAGGCCACTTCTGGCATGAGTTTCAATTCCTTGATCAACTCTGCGCTAGGATCTACCTTAATTTTTTTGGAGAACAGCTCGAGGCTGATGTTCTCTTGCTGATCCACCACTTCAATGTATAATTTGGCGTCTCCTTTATATTTTTCGGTGATGCTTTCTAATTTCTCCATCAGCTCATAGGTCAGGTCATTTAAATCGATATTGACCTTTAAGCCTTTGATTAAGCGGCCTCGAACCTCGCTGAGTAGAGAGATGGTGTTGATTTTAAATTCCAACTCGTTCTCTGCACCCCATTTTTTTTGAACTACTGCTCCTGAAATGAATAAAAACCAACCCGTCATGAAGTACTGTTTAAACTTTACATAATCTTCTCCAAAGAGGAAGAAGGTAAAGGATCCATGGTAATCTTCCACGGTAAGCGTCCCAAAGGGTTTGCCATTCTTGGTTGTTCGGTGGGCAAAGCTTGCTACTGAACCCGCCATTCGTAATTCATTTTTCCCCTTTAGTCCCTCCAAGTCAGTGAGGGAAGTCAGCGTAGCATTGGTAAAGGAGTCAATTTCCAATTGGTACTGATCCAGAGGATGCCCGGAGATAAACAGGCCAACCACTTCTTTTTCAATATTCAGTTGCTGGATTTGAGAAAAGGGTTCCATAGCTGGAACAGACGGTAGAGGAACCTCAGCTGAGCCAGAACTACCTCCAAAAAGGCTAACCTGCGCACTGTCTTCCTCTTGCTGAATTTTTTGCGCGTAGCGGCTTGCTTTTTCAATCAAACTGATATCTCCTTCGGGAGCTTCTAGGTACTGTCTTCGATGGTGTTCTTTGAAGCAATCAAAGCTACCTGCCATGGCCAATGCTTCCATGGTTTTTTTATTCAGCGCACGAGAATTTACTCGTTTGGCAAAGTCAAAAATGTTCAAATAAGGGCCATTAGTGATTCGCTCCTTGATGATTTCTTCTACAGCTCCTGCTCCGGCACCTTTGATGGCAGCCATACCGAAGCGAATTTCGCCTTGAGCATTTACCGTAAATCCACTCTTGGATTCATTGACGTCGGGTCCAAGAACTGAGATCCCCATTCGTCTACATTCTTCCATGAAAAAGGTCACCTGGGTGATGTCGTTCATGTTGTTGCTCAACACAGATGCCATGTATTCTGCTGGGTAATGTGCTTTGAGGTAGGCAGTCTGGTAGGCAATCCAAGCATAACAGGTCGAGTGGGATTTATTGAACGCATAGGAGGCGAAGGCTTCCCAATCTGTCCAGATTTTTTCCAACTTTTTAGCATCATGCCCTTTGGCGGCCGCCTGCTCCACAAACTTGGGTTTCATCTTATCCAAAACATCCTTCTGCTTTTTACCCATCGCTTTACGCAGGACATCGGCTTCACCCTTGGTGAAGCCTGCAATCTTTTGAGAAAGGAGCATGACTTGTTCCTGGTAAACTGTGATCCCATAGGTTTCTTCCAGGTACTCTTTCATGTCCTCTAAATCGTAGGAAATGGGTTCTGCCCCATGCTTTCGCTTGATAAATGAGGGAATGTAAGCCAAAGGCCCTGGGCGGTAAAGCGCATTCATGGCAATCAAATCCGCAAAAACTGTAGGCTTGAGTTCGCGCATGTATTTTTGCATTCCCGGACTTTCATACTGAAAGATGCCGACTGTTTCGCCACGTTGAAAGAGTTCGTAGGTTTTGACATCGTCAATCGGGAA
>CAYNIK010000117.1:0-4680 GCA_964397145.1 uncultured Limnohabitans sp. | reverse complement strand
ACATGAATGTCTTGAGTGACTTTATCCTTCGGGTGGATGCACACCTCAAAAACTCTGCCTAAGGGGGATTTAGAGCAAGGAGAAGAAGGATAGAACTGTTTTTGGGGTGCTAATCAAGGGATCAATAACTCTCGGAAGAGTTGGGGAAATCTTTTGACTTTACGTCGGCAATGTAGTTTTGAAATGCCTCAGTCATGATTTTTTGCAAATCGGCATAGCGTCTCAAAAACCTTGGCTTAAATTCTTGGGTGATTCCCAACATATCATGCATCACGAGTACCTGACCATCTACATCGCCTCCGGCACCAATGCCGATTACGGGAATAGTGAGCGCTTCTGCTACTCGCTTTCCTAAGGCAGCAGGAATTTTTTCCAAAACTAGGGCAAAGCAACCGCAAGCCTCTAGGAGTTTGGCATCTTCAATCAACTTTTCCGCTTCCTCCTCTTCTCGAGCGCGAACGGTGTAGGTTCCAAATTTGTAGATGGACTGGGGAGTCAAGCCCAAGTGACCCATGACTGGCACCCCTGCACTCAATATACGTAAGACAGATTCCTTGATTTCGGCGCCCCCCTCTACCTTGACGGCATGGGCACCAGACTCCTTCATGATTCGGATGGCCGAACGGAGGGCTTCCGAACTATTTCCTTGGTAGTTACCAAAAGGAATATCCACTACTATAAAGGCGCGTTTTACCGCGCGAACCACTGCCGAAGCATGGTAGATCATTTGATCCAAGGTGATCGGAAGGGTGGTCTCGTGGCCCGCCATCACATTGGATGCCGAATCACCTACAAGTAGTATATCCATCCCTGCCTCATCCACAATTCTTGCCATGGAAAAATCATAGGCTGTCAACATGGAGATTTTTTCTCCTCGAAGCTTCATTTCCTGAAGCGTATGCGTAGTGATGCGCTTCACAGAAGCAGCGGAATGAATGGACATACAAACTTAGAGAAGGTGAACCGAATAGTTGTTTTCAGAAAAATCCACCCGAATGTGTTCGTTGAAGGTGGTTGCTAATTCAAAACCCGTATAATCGGGCTTCACGGGAAAAAGGCCATGGCTACGGTTGACCAATACGGCAATTTCCATTTTTTCGACTTCTTGCCCCAAAAAAGGCTTTAAGGCATAAACTAAGGTTTTGCCCGTATTGAGAACATCGTCCACCAAGAGGATGGTCTTGCCTGCTAAGGCAATGGGAGCAGAGAGCTGCACCTCAGAAGTGGACACAGCCTGCTTATCTAAAAGCACTTCCACTTCCTCCACCTGCATTGGGGAGATCTTTCGCAATTCCGTCGCCAGTAAGTGACCCAAAGTAGTGCCCATCCCCGTAATTCCTGCCACTACGATCCCAGCAGATGCATGGAGATTTCGCTCATAGATTTCATAGGCCATTCGGGTGATCTTTTGCCCTACTTGCTTGTGGTTCAGTACTTCACTCATGGGATGGAATTTAGAAAAGGAAAATTAGACCAATTTGCCCTAGATTCAAAACACTTTATCGATGACTATCCTCTTCACTCAGGATATTCAGGTAACTCTGGTACCGGTACGGGTGGATGTATCCTTCGTTTAATTTAGAGAGCACTACACAACCTGGTTCATTGACATGGGTACAATTGTTGTATTTACATTGCCCGAGGTACTGTCGCATCTCTGGAAAAAAGTGGGAGAGTTCTTCTTCCGCCACATCCAAAATGCCAAACTCTTTGATGCCTGGCGTATCAATGAGGTCTCCTGAACCTGGCAAGAAAAACAGTTCCGCAAAGGTGGTCGTGTGCACCCCTTTGGCACTGTAATCAGATACCTCCTTGGTTTCCTGCTTGGCATGCGGGAGGAGCGCATTGAGCAAGGTGCTCTTGCCTACGCCCGAATGTCCTGAAATCAAGTTGGATTTGCCTTGAATATAGGGAAGCAACTTGGAGTCAAGATCCTGGTCCACCAAGGCAGAAACTTCTACTACCGGATAGCCGAGGGGCACATAGATTTCATGAATGTCTTGGAGCCAATCCATTTCATCTTCCCCTTCCAACTGATCCATCTTGTTGACCACTAGCAGGGTAGGGATGCCATAACTCTCCGTAGCCACCAAAAACCGATCAATAAAGCCTAGCGAGGTTCTTGGCTTCTTCATCGTAATCACCAAAATCGCCTGATCAATATTGCTGGCAATGATGTGTGAAAAATGTTGCTTTCGCGTAGACTTCCGAATGACATAATTGTCCCGAGGCAAAATTTCGTGAATCACCGCCGACTCCTGCCCATCTTCCTTTTCCAATTCCACCCAATCACCAACGGCAATCGGGTTGGTCAGTTTGAGTTCATCCTGCTTAAACTTCCCTTTCAAGCGCGCAGAAAGGATCCCCTGATCCGTATGGACCTGGTACCAACTCCCTGTAGATTTGATGACTCTTCCTTTCATTTGGTGGTGGTTGAGGTACTTAGGTGTTCTGCAATTCGGGTAGCGGCGCCAAGATTTGCCTTTACCCAGTGTTGGGCAGCGACCACAGATTGGGAATAAAACTCTTTACGCTCCAGCTTGGATACTACTTCTTGAAGTTCTTTGGTAGTGGTGACTGCAAAGCCACATCCTTCTGCTTGACTTTGGGCGGCCTCTGGAAACTTGGACGCTCGTATCGGTTTTCCAAAAATCACCGGAACTCCAAATCCCAAAGGCTCCAATATATTGTGAAGCCCTTTGCCAAAGCCACCACCCACGTAGGCAATGTGAGCAAATTGGTACAAGGAAGAAAGCATTCCGATGTTGTCAATGAATAAGATTCGATGGGATTGCTCCTCCTTCCACTGGGAATATTTTTGAGATGGGATCCCAAGCGTAGTTGCCCATCGGTCGATCACCACTGCATCTATTGCATGGGGTGCTATGATCCAAAGCCAATTTGGTTTCGATTGGATCAGGGGTATGAGCATGTTCATGTCTTCCTCCCATGCTGATCCGATGACAACCGTAGTCCGACCTTGGATCCAATTTTTGATTGTTGGAAAATCCATGGGTTGGGCAGCTGTAGCCGCTACCCGATCAAATCGTGTGTCTCCAGTGAGACTGACTTGGGAAATACCTAGGCTAGACAGAAGCTGAATACTGGCTTCATTTTGGGTAAAAATCCAATCCATTTGCGCGAGCATTTTGGAGAAAAAACTTCCATACCAAGCGAAATAGGATTGTTCTGACCGAAAGGAAGCCGCTATCAGGTAAATGGGAATGGCACGCTTCTTTAATGCTTGAAGGTAATGGAACCAGAGGTCGTACTTCACAAAAATACTTTGACTGGGCTGCAGGATCCCCACAAAACGCTCCGCCCAAGATTTGCGATCGAGAGGTAGGTAGGTGATGTAATCCACCCCAACTTGTGGCCGATTGCTTGTCGGTTCATAGCCAGAGGGACTAAAAAAACTAACCACTATCCAAGTTTCAGGCTCTCTTGCTTTAAGAGCAGCAATCACAGGCTTGGCTTGTTCGTATTCTCCTAAGGAAGCCACATGAAACCAGGTCAAGGGCCCTGGATGGGCAGTTCGAAAGTCAGCAAGTTTTGAATATAAATGATTTCGCTGCGCTAAAAAATGCCTGATTTTTGGCACAAAAACCCCAAGGATTGGTAAAATCCTGGTGCTTAACTCCATAAACAAGGTGTATGCAACGTTCATCCTTCAAAAGTAGGCAATCCCTTAGATTTCTATATTTTTTTTAGCTTTTGCTTGGATGAAAAAGGGACGAACCTTTTTTTTACAAGTTGGCGCCTTGCAAGAGGCTGACCTCCACCGGTTTGATTTGATTGTGAATGCAACTAGTTAAATAAAATTTCTTTCTTTAGGACATGATTAAAGTTTTGTTTGTGTGTTTGGGCAATATCTGCCGATCTCCAATGGCTGAAGGGATTTTTAATGCCAAGGTGAAATCCTTGGGATTAGACCAACACCTGCAATCAGATAGCGCAGGCACTTCGGACTACCATATCGGGGAACTCCCAGATGAGCGAACCCTTAGTTGTGCCAAGCGGAAAGGTATTCCTATTCTGCATCGAGGTAGACAGGTTCACCACACAGATTTCAGGGATTTTTCCTACATCGTGGCCATGGATGAACACAATCTGAAGAATTTAAATCAACTGAAAGAAAAATCGGGCTTTCCAAACAAGGAAGTCCACCTCATGCGCAACTTTGCATCTGGGAGTTTGGGCTTACCTGTACCCGACCCTTACTATGGCGGGGAAAAGGAATTTGAGGAAGTATTCACTATTCTGGATGAAGCGCTAGATGGGTTCTTAAACCATCTTAAGGAGGTACACCCGTTAATTTTTGAAAATAGCGAGGAACTTTTGTAATTCTTAGGGAATCCAACTTATACATGCAGAAACCAGCATTACATTAGTTTCCATCATCCAGGAATGCTTACTTTTTGTCCAGTTTTTACAGCTTGATAGATGGCATCAATGATTTGCATATCCTTTAGCCCCTCCTCTCCATCCACGGGTAAAATGGGTTGCTTTCCATCTAGAATAATCGCTGCCATCTCATCCATTTGAGTGGTTTGGTGGGTTACATGGGCATGCTGAAGTGGACCGGAATGGGTCCAGGCCTTGATGGGTCCATAGCCTGTGGAAGGCTGCATTTCCGCAAATCCCTTGGTCCCACTTAGAAAAAATTTATCTAGGTAGTTG
>CAYNIK010000116.1:0-4727 GCA_964397145.1 uncultured Limnohabitans sp. | reverse complement strand
TGCTCCTTCCGTTGCTTCTTAAACCGCTCCAAATCGATGAAATTCGGAATTACCTCGATATCTCGCTTGACATCGAAGTAATCGTAAGTCTCTTTTTTCAAGTCCTCAGACACCGCCGTAACCCCATCGGATTGATTGATGGAAAAGGTGACCACAGGCTCGTAACTCGGATCTTTCCCCACCAAGGTAATGTCTGTGCCATGCAGCGTGGTCACTACAGGAATGGAAATCCCCTCTGTCTTCAAAATTTGCTTCGCCATGTAGGCGGAGGAAGCATGTGGAATGGCGTAATGTACATGAAGCAAGTCCAGTTTTTCATACTTCACCACGCTCACCATCTTGCTGGCAAGGGCGAGTTCGTAAGGAGCAAATTCAAATAAGGGGTAACTCTTGATGTCTACCTCATGGTAGAATAGGTTTTCACTAAAAAAATCGAGGCGCATCGGCTGCTTGTAGGTAATGAAATGAACCTCATGACCCACTTTCGCAAGACCTTTGCCTAATTCGGTAGCAACCACTCCACTACCTCCGAAGGTAGGGTAACATACAATTCCAATTTTCATCTAGTAAGCAAAGGCTATTCTAACGTGCTGATAACACGCTTCAACTATAGTTTTGTTCAAAATAAAAGATTTTTATGCATCCTTTTCCCCTCGGAAAAGAACCCAAGAAGAAAAAATCTAGCACACAACTCCACAAAAATCTGAGTAATTTACCAAAGAAATCGGAGACACTTATGAAACATACTTTTCTTTTACTCGGACTGTTGCTTCTCAGTTGGGCCTGTACCACCACCCCAAACTCAGAATCAGCAAAAGAAAAAATCGATCCCAGCACCTACTGGGGTGAAAATCCTTGGCCCGAAATTCGCAAAAAACGGATCAATCAATTGCTCCCTGAAGCCTTAAAGAATGCGAAGGTTGCGAGTTGGCTTGTAATCTGTAGAGAAAACTACAACGATCCCATCGCCACGCATGTGGGCGGTGAAAACGCAAGCGGTACGGCAGCCTTTCTTTTTTACACGGACGAGACGGGATTCCACTCCCTTGCCTTTTCCCCAGAAGGCGAAGCAAAGGCCCTGGAAGACCTTGCCATCCATGAAAAAGTAGAGCGCATCCCTCGAGGCGAATCTGCCGTCGCCAGAGCGGTGGCTTTTATTAAGGAAAAAGGCTTTCCTACCATCGCCATCAATACCTCTGCCAGCAATGAGATGGCCGATGGACTTACGCATAGCCAGCACCAAGAATTAGCTTCCTTGATGGGAAGCGATGTAAACAAACTCGTTTCCTCTGAAGAATTGGTGTACGAATGGCTTTCCATCAAACTCCCCGAGGAAGTAGAAATCCTGAAGAAGGCCGCGCAATTGGCTTCTGATTTTCAAGAAGAGGCCTATGCCAGCATCATCCCTGGCAAAACCACCGACGCGGAGGTTGCCAAATTCCTAAAAGCCAAAATGGCCGAATACGGCGTAACCGATGCCTGGCATCCCGATCAAAATCCAAACGTCAACTCTGGTCCTGACCGTGGCCACTCCCATGCCACCGATAAGGTGATTCAGCCAGGAGATGTCATTCAAACCGACTTTGGTGTCAAATTGTACGGAATATGGGTGAGCGACATCCAGCGCTTTGCCTATGTGCTCAAGGAAGGCGAGACCAGCGCACCCAAAGAAATTCAACAGTACTGGGAAAATGGAAAAGCAGGGAGTCGAATTGCACTAGCGGCCATGAAGCCGGGCGTAAAAGGCGAAGATGTGGACCGCGCCCAACGGGACTTGATGGATGCCAATGGATCGCTTTATGTTCCTTGGAGTACGGGTCACCCCGTGGGCTATGTGGCACACGATGTGGGTCCAAATTTGGGAGGTGCCCGATTGCCTCAGCCCAGACCTGCAGCCCAAAAACTCTTGAAGAAGGGGATGGTCTTTGCCTTTGATGGGTTCCACTGCTGGAAGCAAGCAGATGGTACGGAAAAAACCATCTCGGTGGAAGAAATGGCTGTGGTCAACGAAAACGGGGCCACTTACCTAATCGCTCCCCAAGAAGACCTGATTTTAGTCGGAAAAAAGTAAGTTGACCGAATTCAATAAAGACAAAAGCCAGGGAAACTTGGCTTTTGTCATTTAACGATTTCAAAGCCAATCCAAGCCCCAAAAACGTTAGTTGAAGAGCCACAAATTTTAACTTTTTCAATCAATCAATTTGGCAATTGGTTACCTTTGAACAACCAAAATCTTCCCCTCCATGAACGAGCGCTACCTACAGCGCGGAGTTTCCGCATCCAAAGAAGACGTACACCAAGCCATCTCCAAGTTGGACAAGGGACTTTTCCCCAAGGCCTTCTGCAAAATTGTAGAAGACACCCTAGGCAATGACCCTGAGTTCTGCAACATCATGCATGCAGATGGTGCAGGCACCAAGTCCTCCCTGGCCTACCTCTACTGGAAGGAAACGGGAGACCTAAGCGTATGGAAGGGAATTGCGCAGGATGCGATTATCATGAATACGGATGACCTGCTTTGCGTAGGTGCTACGACCAACATTCTCGTATCCTCCACCATCGGAAGAAATAAAAACTTGATTCCTGGTGAGGTGATTTCTGCCATCATCGAAGGAACCGAAGAAGTACTGCAATTGCTCCGCGACCACGGCGTCAATGCGGTCCTCACCGGTGGGGAAACAGCCGATGTGGGGGATTTGGTACGTACCGTCATCGTGGATAGTACCGTAACCTGCCGCATGCGCAGAGAAGACATCATCTCCAACGACCGCATCCAAGCAGGAGATGTGATTGTAGGCCTTTCTTCCTTTGGACAGGCCAACTACGAGAGCGAATACAATGGAGGCATGGGTAGCAATGGGCTGACCTCTGCACGCCACGATGTGTTTCACAAGATTTTAAAATCTCGCTATCCGGAAAGTTTTGACCCTGCTGTACCGGACCAATTGGTGTATGCGGGAAAATACCAACTCACTGACCCGGCTCCTGGCACATCAGTAAACATGGGCAAATTGGTGCTTTCTCCTACCCGAACTTACGCTCCCATCCTCGCGGATGTATTGAACTACATGCGGCCTAAAATCCACGGACTGGTGCATTGCTCTGGAGGTGCACAAACCAAGGTCCTACACTTTGTGGATGATGTACACATCATCAAGGACAACTTGTTTGAAACCCCACCTTTGTTCCGCATCATCCAAGAAGAAAGCGGAACAGACTGGAAAGAAATGTACAAAGTCTTCAACATGGGCCATCGAATGGAGGTCTACCTCGACGAGCGGCACGCGGAAGAGGTCATCGATATCGCCGAATCCTATGGGGTAGAAGCACAACTTATCGGACGAGTAGAGCCGCATAAAGGCAAAAAAGTAACCATTCAAGGCCCATACGGCACCTTTGAGTATTAAATAAGAGGATTACCTCCTCATTCGGACTTTTCTCCCAATTGCTATGCTTCGGATGCTACGCGTATTTGCTTGGGTAGTAGCAGGACTCCTGCTTCTGGGCGTAGCCACGCTTACGACAGTAGATCGAAGTCCACTAGAGGAGCAAGAATTCTATAAAAGTACCTTTGCCCAACTAGCCAGCAGCACCTGGAGCAATAGCAACGGCGCCTACTGGCTAGGAGGATGGGCTTCCGTGAATGTGACCCCTACCCAACCCGCGGAACTGGTAGGCTATTCCCCCCGAGGTCCCTATACTTTTGTTCAAGACTCCAGCCATGTCAAAGCCTTGACGCTGAGCAATGGAAAATCCAGCATCGCCTGGCTCAATTACGAACTATTGATTGTGCATCCCCAGCTTGCCGATCAGGTACGTGCAGGGGTTCAAGAAGCAGGGATTTCCGTAGACCAACTGATTTTCACCGCTACCCACACCCATTCCGGTATGGGAGGATACATGCCGGGGCTAGTTGGATCGCTTGCCTTTGGGGGATATGATGAGCAGGTGGTCGAGCAACTGGTAGCAGGGTCTGTGCGTGCCTTGCAAACAGCCCTTGCCAGCCAAGACACGGTCACCCTTGCTTACAAAAAAACAAGCGTCCCAGATCTTGTCTCCAATCGCTTTGTCAAGGGAGGCGCCATTGACCCATTCGTGCGCCAGGTACTTTTTCAACGAAAGGATGGACAGAAAGCCACCTTCCTGACCTACTCGGCACATGCCACCGCCTTGAGTTCCAAGTTTATGGGACTTTCTGGAGATTACCCAGCCTTTCTCACCCAGCACTTGGAGGAGGAGAAAGTAGATTTTGCGCTATTTGCAGCAGGCACCGTGGGAAGCCATCGCCCACTCACGCAAGGCAATACCCCCGAAGAGGTCAATGCCTACGCCCATGCCCTAAATACACGGCTTAGTGCGGATACCAGTTCAGTTGCGTTGGCAGGAGAAGCCCAACTTCGTACTTCCAAGGTGGATATCCTGTTAGGAGAGCCTCAGCTTCGAGTCAGCACCCACTTGCGCCTTCGCCCCTGGGTCTTTCGATCTCTTCTTGGCGAAGTTCCGGCCTACCTAGACATTACCCAAGTGGGAAATATCCTGTTCATTTCCAGTAGTGGGGAACTATCCGGTGTTTTTTACGAGTCATGGGATGCACTGGCAAAAGAGAAAGGTCTAGAATTAGTGGTTACTGTATTCAATGGAAGTTACATCGGGTACATCACCCCTGACGAGTTGTACGATGCCCAATTTCACGAGGTGCGGGAGATGAACTGGTTTGGACCAGGAAA
>CAYNIK010000115.1:0-4749 GCA_964397145.1 uncultured Limnohabitans sp. | reverse complement strand
TGATGGGTAGGTGAGGGGCAATCTGTGCGACTATGGATTTGATTTTGCGGTATTCAGGACGGAAGTCATGACCCCATTCTGAAATACAGTGGGCCTCATCAATAGCCACAAAACTCAACTGCGCCTCCTTTAAAAAAACGATGTTTTCTTCCTTGGTTAAGGATTCAGGAGCCACGTAAAGGAGTTTGGTTTTCTTTTTTAAAACCTCATTCTTTACTTTGGTAGCCTCTGATTTGGTAAGGGTAGAGTTTAAAAAATGGGCGTTTATACCAACGGCATTGAGCTGATCTACCTGATTTTTCATCAAGGCAATCAACGGGGAAATAACGATGGCTGTTCCTTCGCTCACCACTGCAGGCAACTGGTAACACAGCGATTTTCCCGCTCCAGTTGGCATGATTACAAAGGTATTCCTGTTGTTGAGCAAATTGTCAACTATAAGTTCCTGGTTTCCACGGAACTGACTAAATCCAAAGATTCGTTTAAGTTCTAACTTTACTTTTTCTTCCACAAGAAGAAAGGGCTTTGAGGGTGATGTTCAACTGGGCAACAGATTGAACGATTACTTTTATACCTTTGTACAAAACTAGTGTTTAACGCAGGTAAAATTGAAGTTAACAAAAAATATTAGAACCACCGCCGTTCGGGTTCTTTTAAATGAATCCGAAGCTATCGCCAAGCTTTCTACGCTTCTCAATGAAGACTTTGAAAACTGTGTGCAACACCTGCTCCAAGCTAAGGGTAGATTGGTCATTACGGGTGTTGGAAAAAGTGCTTGGATAGCCAACAAGCTAGTTGCCACGCTCAACTCTACCGGTACTCCAGCACTTTTTATGCATGCGGCAGATGCCATTCATGGGGATTTGGGAATGGTTCAGCAAGATGATACGGTGCTATTTATCTCCAAATCTGGGAATACAGCTGAGATCAAGGTGCTTTTACCTTTGGTCAAGCAATTGGGCGTAAAGATTGTGGCTTTGGTTTCCAATAGGCAATCCTATTTGGCTGAGCAGGCTCACTTTGTGCTTGATGCAACAATAGGCGAAGAGGCCTGTCCCCACAACTTGACCCCAACGACAAGTACGACTGCACATTTAGCGCTAGGAGATGCTTTGGCTATCTGCCTTTTAGAAGCAAGAGGATTTACGTCTTCCGATTTTGCACGCTTTCATCCTGGAGGTTCTTTAGGCAAGCAATTGTATTTGAAAGTAGGTGATCTGCTTTCCAAAAATCAAATTCCATCTGTTCAAGAGCAGGCGAGTGTAGCAGAAGTAATTGTAGAAATTTCTAGCAAACGATTGGGGGCAACTGCTGTATTGGATCAATCAGGTAGTCTCAAAGGAATCATTACGGATGGGGATTTGCGACGTATGCTTCAAAAAACCTTGGCAATTCAAGACTTGCAGGCTTCGGCAATCATGACCGTTAACCCCAAATCAATCCAGGTGGAAGAGTATGCAACGGCTGCATTTGCCCTCATGAAAACCCATAACATTACACAATTGGTCGTGTTGGATGGCGAAAAATTAGCTGGATTTGTGCATATTCATGACTTAATGAAGGAAGGAATTGTTTAAGCTGCTATGAAGGACCACCCGTACATCGTAATTATGGCAGGAGGAGTAGGTTCAAGATTTTGGCCCTACAGCAAAAGCAGTAAACCCAAGCAATTTTTAGATGTGTTGGGCACAGGAAGAACACTCCTGCAGATGACTTTTGACCGGTTTAGAGATATCGCCCCGGCGGAACAATTTTTTGTGGTCACAAATCAAGTTCATGTAGACTTGGTGCGAGAACAGCTTCCAGAACTTCAAGAGCACCAAATTCTGTCAGAACCGCTACGCAAAAATACAGCTGCATGCCTAGCTTATGCGTCCTACAAAATTGCCAGTATTGATCCTGAAGCAACGATGATCGTCACGCCTGCAGATCACCTGATCTTGCAGGAAGGTAAGTTTCTTCAAACCTTGGTTACTGCAGTGGCTGCCGCTCAAGTGCCCAATCGTCTCCTCACCTTAGGAATCAAGCCCAATCGACCAGAAACAGGCTACGGCTACATTCAATACTTACCCAATTCAGGTGATGGAGAGGTTTTGAAAGTGAAAACGTTTACGGAAAAGCCGAATGCCAAACTCGCAGCCACCTTCTTGGAAAGTGGGGATTTTGTATGGAACTCTGGTATGTTTGTTTGGAAGGTAGCGAGCTTGATTGAAGCATTTCGAAAGCATATGCCTGACCTGAGCGATGTATTTGAAGAAGGTAAATCCCAATTTAATTCGAGTACTGAGCAAGAATTTATCGCTACATCCTACACCACCTTAAAAAATATCTCCATCGACTACGGGGTTATGGAAAAATCAGACCAGGTCTATGTCGTCCTAGGGGATTTTGGTTGGTCAGATATTGGTTCCTGGCAAAGCCTTCATGAGCTTCGCGAAAAAGATGAGGCCGATAATGTGGTTGAGGCCAATGCTCTCCTGTATGAAACAAAAAATTGTTTCATCAAAACGGACAGTGATAAGCTCGTGGTAATTCAAGGTTTAGATCACTTCCTGATCAATGAATCTGAAAATGTGCTCCTGATTTGTAAACTCGATGCAGAGGATAAATTCCGGGATTTCGTAGCCCAGGCGAAGAAAAAAGGAGAGGATTTCATTTGAAATCCTCTTTTTTTATTTTTTGCGTTGGCGAATGGCTTCGTAAATCGCTACTCCAGCAGATACGGAAACATTTAAGCTTTCTATATTTCCTGCGAGCGGGATTTTAACACGGTCATCGACCATGCCCATGATTTCTTGGGAAATTCCATCTTCCTCGGATCCCATGATTAACGCTACGGGGGAGGCAAAATCTCCTTCGTACATCAGCTTTTCAGTTTTCTCCGTGATCGCAATGAGAGATAATCCCATTTTTTGTAAATCTCGACAAGTGTAAAATAAGTTTTTTACCCGGGCCACAGGAATAAAGTTCAATGCACCTGCTGAGGTTTTTACTGCATCAGAGTTGATCTGTGCGCTTCCTTTTTCAGGAATTACGATGGCATCTACACCGGCACATTCTGCAGTTCGAGCAATGGCTCCAAAATTCCGAACATCCGTTAAGTGATCCAGAACCAAGATGAGGGGAGCTTTTCCTACCGCATAGCATTGGTCAATGACATTGTCCAGCGAGGCATAAGCAATGGTGGACATCTGCGCTATCACTCCTTGGTGATTTTTGCGCGTAATTCGGTTCAACTTTGCATCCGGTACCCGTACTACCGGGATATGTTCTGCCTTGCAAAGCTGAAGTAGTTCCTTAATTAGGTCGTTATTGAGCTCTTTTTGAACGAGTACTTTGTCTATTTCTTTTCCGGCATGGATGGATTCCATCACTGCTCGGGTTCCAAAAATAAAATCTTTATCGAGGGCTCCTTTATCGATTAGAAAGCCATCCTTCCGCTTCTCCATTGTGAAATGTTTTTAAACCAAATCGGCTGGTAGGCCCTTGATCGGTTTAGGGTATAGAAATGTGGGCTAAGAATAGTTTTAACCCGCGTAAAGGTAAACCTAATTTTGGAAGTGTCGTCTATTCCCGCATATGACCAAACCTCCCGATCTTCATAAAAATTAACCTCTTGAGGAGGTCCCATGATAATGTACACCATCCCACGGTCTGTTTTCCATCCCTCCTTAAAGTCGGTAAATAAAATGTTGGCAAACTCTACCATCTTGAAGTAATTCCGAATTAAGCCCTTGGCGGCTTCCTCATTTCGAGTCAAATTGTACCAATACGCGTCAAGCGCCTTCTTTTTGTCCTGAGCTGCAAGAAGCGTTTCGTGCTCCTTTTTCGTAGAAATGTAGGTGACCATGTCCACCATTTCATTCCAATCTTTCACTTTTGGGAAGGCGTCATGGACGGTACGAAGAAGGAGTCCCGTTTTTGCAGTACTGTCCGATTGAAAGAAGTAATATCCTTCATCGTTGAGAGTTTTAGGGATATTGGATAGGAAATCTCCTCTGTTTTCTAGGGCCACTTCTTTAGGAACTTCTGCCAATCGCGTTTCCATAGGAGGAAATGGAACGGCAAATGGGCTAGGATAAAAGAAAGAAAATAAGGAAGGGCCTTTGCTGGATTTAAACAGCAGCGATTGGCCTTGTGTTAGGTAATTTTGATCAAAGGGAACCTCATTTGCGAAGTAATAGCCAAAGCTGGGCTGATCAAATACATACGGGCTTTTTAAATCCAAATGACTGGTGTAGACGTCTTGTTGGCGACTATCGATGGCTTCGAAATAGGCAATTGCTGTTTCTTGGTTTTGAGGGATTTCAATCGTTTTTTCAAAAAGCCAATGCCGCTCTGTAGAAGCAATCAAATCTGTGTCACTGAATTTGATTTTTTGCCCTGCACGAATTTCTTCATTGTACGAATTTAAAATCAGGTAACTGAATTGATAGGTGTCCAAACTGGCATTTTCTTCAATTTTTTCAACCACAAATTGGAGTTTGTAGTTGCTCTCGGAAAGCTTTATTGGGATGATTTTCATTCCCAATCGAGCATACAAGGAGTAGCGAAGGGATTGATCTGTGGTGCTCAGGGTAGTTTGAGCAAGGGAAGTGAAGGACAGGGCAATCAAAAAGCAAAATAAAGGCAGCAGCTTGAAGTACTTTTGATTCATTTGGTTTAGTTCTCAGGTTTTAAAAATAAGCCTTACTTTTGCCAAAATACTAAAATTTCTAATGGCTACCTATACAACGGAAATTGCATCAG
>CAYNIK010000114.1:0-4818 GCA_964397145.1 uncultured Limnohabitans sp. | reverse complement strand
TTTGGAGCACATGGAAGGAAAAGTACTTCCAGGTGTAGCAGCACTAGCGGAATAAATGAAGAAAAAAAAGTCCAACTCAGTTGGACTTTTTTTTCTTCATTTATTCTTCATGTTGGAGTTGTATCATTGGATTTGTAAATTACTATGGCCATGAATAAAATTGTATTCGTACTGTTTTTTGTTTTACTCTCGGGGATTGCTTGGTCACAAACAGCAACCGCTCCAAAAAGTACTACCCCTTCAACCCAAGCGGGAGAACCTGGAAAAAGGCTGGGAATCTCCAGTGCTTCGAGAAGAAGTGCGATGCCAGGTGCGGCTACAAACAATTCCAAATCAAATGGAGACAATAAAAATTCAGGTGTTGATGGCTCTAAAAATCGTGCGCACGATGCTGGGGTTGGTAGTCCAAATAGGCATGGTGCTCGGGTTCCTAAAAGTAGGCCCACAGGCCCAATCACTAGGCCTTCTGGAGCACCAAATAACCGACCTGTAACCATACCGGGTTCACGACCAAATGGCCCGAGACAACGCCCTTCAGGAGGGTGATTAGCAAAGTGATCCTCTAACGCTTTCTGAAATCCGATCTCCTACCTTCATGAATAACGGTTTACTCCTTTTTTTTATTTCGCATTTTTTTTTGGTCTCCCAAGGATTCACTCAGGATTTGGATTCACTTAAAGATTCGAGTAGGGTAGAATCCAATAATTATTTGATTGTGAGCACGGGCTTTATTAACAGGGCTAATTTTATGTCTCGAGATTTTGGACAAAAGTTACCTCTCACTACCACCGAATTACTCTTTTGGCACAATTCCGGAATCTACGTGACTGGCTTGGCGAGTAAGTTTATTGACCCCAATCTTTCTTGGCAAAATGGACTTGGCTTGGGGTACTCTGTTTCAATATCTCCGAGATTAGATGTAGATGTATCCTATCATCATTTTTTTGGGGCGAGTAATTTAAATTCTTCAGGAAAAGACCAAATCGGGATGCTTCAAGGAACCTGGGGGCTAGATTGGGGATTACTCTACTCTACTACTCAAGCATTTTATTTAATCAATGACCCGGGAGACTTTTTTGTTGTAAGTCGACATTCAAGGTATTTTGAATTTGACCGTAGAATTGGCGGAGTAGCCACATTTTCTTTTGAGCCTCAAGTGACTTTTTATCTAGGAACGAGCAATTATTACCGGATCGGTGGCTATGAACTGAGCCAAAAAGAATATGCAGCTACTCGAAATTTCCTGCTTCAGGGAATGGATCTTTCTATTCCACTTTCTCTCAGCAGCGGTAGTTTTGAATTTCAACTCGAGCCCAAATGGGTAATCCCTGTCCAGGTTCCACAGTATGATGTGTCCTCCAGTAATTTTCAACTTACTTTAAAGGCCACATACACCTTCGCTTTACGAAAAAAACCATGAGAATTTTACTAGTAGAAGATGAGGGGCCTTTGGCAAAAGAAATTGTTGATTTTCTTCAATCGGATCACCATGTAGTAGATTTGGCCCAAACCCTAAAAATTGCTTCAGAAAATTTGGCGGTGAATTCCTATGATTTTGTTTTGGTCGATTTGGGATTGCCAGATGGGGACGGTTTGGATATTCTTCAAGAAGTCAGTGAATATCAAAAAGACGCTTCAATTATCATTCTTACCGCAAGGACCGAAGTGGGAGATAAAATTTTGGGTTTTGAAAGTGGTGCGGATGATTACTTATCCAAGCCATTTTCCTTACTGGAATTAAAGGTACGAATGCAAGCGATCTTGAGAAGAAAAAGTGGATGGAGAAAAGATGTTATCCAATTGAGTGGATTTGAAATTCATTTGAATGAACCTTTGATTTCCTTTGAGGGTCAGGAGATCAAACTCACTAAAAAAGAGTACGTCTTGCTTCAGTTTATGCTCATCAATAAGAATCGAGTGCTCAACCGATTTCAATTGGCGGAACACTTATGGGGCGATCATTTGGATGATGATTACCAATCCAATTACATCGATGTGCATGTGAAAAATATCCGAAAGAAATTAGGGAGTTATGGTCCCGTGACCTGGTTGGAAACTGTGCGAGGGTTAGGCTATAAAATCATTGCATAAAATGAAGTTATTTCATAAACTATTGATTTTTAATTTATTAGGTAAAGGCGCGTTTCTCCTAATTTTTTTAATGCTAGGACCCTACCGATTGAAGTACCTGGTTTTAGAAAATACCGACCGGCAGTTAATTGAAAAAAAGGAACAGGTGCTGCGCTTGATTGAATTGGGAGGGATAGAAAATTTTATCTCCGATGAAAATCCAGAAGAGGGCTTTGGTTCTTACAACATTTTGAAAGAAGAATACATTTTGCTGGAACGTGCACCATCCAACTTGGTCATTGCAGAACCTATTTCTATCGAAAAAAGGATTATTGAAGAGGAAGAAATTAGTTACAGAGTCTTCGATGAGGTCATTGAAATCGATGGGGAGCGGTATCTTCTAGAGATTGGAAAAAGCCTCAGTACCATTGAACAGATTGAAGACATATTTTTTCAAATCTCAATTGGAATTCTCTTTTTATTCTTAGCCTTTTCGTTTGTGGTTGACTTCGCCATAAGTAAGAAGATAATGGCACCTTTCAATCGAATCATTCAAAGAAAAATATCTCGAATCAATGAACCTCAAGAATTCCAGGATCAAGTTATTCCGAGTAGCACGGATGAATTCAACCTATTGGATCAGGCTATTTCTGAAATGATGAAGCGAATTCAAAAATCCTTCAATCAAGAAAGAATTTTTATTTCCCATGCATCACACGAATTGAAAACCCCGATTTCTGTTCTTCAGTCTAAATTGGAAGCAATTTTCGGAGATGAAAATCTAACTGAGAAGCAACACGAAAAATTGCTAGAAATGCAAGATTCTCTTCAAAAGATGAAGAAATCCGTGAATGCACTCCTGTTGCTTTCTAAAGTAAATAATGCACAATACCTTAAGACGGAAGCTGTAGATATTCAGAAGGTATGTGCCGATTTGCTCGAGGATTGGATAGAAATAGCTGAAAACAAGGGAGTTCAACTACATGCGGCCACGATTGAACCGTTTGTTTTTCAAGATTCAAATGCATCTCTGTGTGGCATGATGGTACAAAATGCCTTGAGTAATGCAGTCAAGTATGTAAGTGAAAAAGGGGATGTGGTAGTCAGGGGAATCAAAAGTGAAGATGCTTACGTGTTGAGTATAGAAAATGAGGGTGTGGGCATTGATGAACATCTGCTCACTCAGGTAAGAGAGGGCATGGTTTTCCTTAAGGATGTGTCTCAGGAAAAATCAGGATTTGGTCTTCAAATCATGCATAAAATAGCTGTATTTCTAGGAGTTTCCATTCAGATAGTCACTGAATTGGGTAAGACAAGGGTCATTTTTACATTTCCCGGAAAAAGTTTTTAAAATAATTCTAAAAACTATTTTTTTTCATTTTCTCTTCATGTTCGCTTAAGACCTTGGTATCGTTAACCAAACTTAAATACCATGAAAGCAAGTAGAATTCTGTTCATCTTTTCTTACCTACTCCTGTTGGCATCCTGCACAGAAGAGGAAAATTTGGGTTCCATCGAGGCAGTTAACCTAGATGATGCATTGGCAATTGATCTTGCACAGACCTCAGGTCAACTTGCAAGCGGTACCAGTTTTGTGATTGCTGGTAATTCATTTCTTAATGGAAGTATTGGAGATATTCAAGCGAGAGTTGCAGAAACGGCTCATTCAGGAGTTCCTGCTGCAATAAATAAAGGGAAAGGTGGTCATAAAGGCATCCAAGATGGATTGAATTTATTGGCGCCAAACGATGAAATCTTAGCCATAATTGATGCGGAAAGTGCAGGTGATGTCCGCGGCTTTAGAATGTTTCGTTTTGGGGGAGCGGAAATCACGCATTACGATTCTACAGGAAAAATTGTCCAATTGCCTGATTTCAGTTCCATCGATGGCCCACATGGGGGCCATAGCGGCAATCAATTTCCTGAATTGGATTCCTTATTAAAGTTGATTGTCAAGTCAAAAATTGACTTTAAAACTGGAGTAACCATTACACGTCAGAATCAAGAAATCACCAGAGCGGGAGTCATCGTCATCGAGCGAAAGAAACAAGGAAACGTACTTACCGAAGTCATAGATTTTCAAAACTATGTGGTGAATGGAATAAAAATTTCAGGTAAAAAAACTACCGTATCTGAATTTTCTAAAGAAACCGGCAAGGGTAGTGTCAATTCCAATGTAGCAAATGGGAAAATCACCTTTGCTTCGGGTGAAACTGCCACTTGGACTTCCACAAAATCAAGACAGTCAAACATTCAAAAGGCTGCTGGTTCAAAAAAACCAACCAGTGGAACCATCGTGATTCAGGTGAAAACAAGTATTGTTACTGCTTCTGGTGCAGTTATTTATTCCCATGAGACTACCACACCCTTGAAAATCGATCTTTCTTGTGAAGGAAGACGTAGAGGCCCGATTTCAGGGAAAGTAGAAACTAAGTACCGTGAAAACACAATTTCTGTGGATTATGGCAATGGTGCTTGCGAAAATCAAACCATTACCATTACCATAAATGGGGAGACCAAGACAAAAACTATAGGAGGATAAACTTTCGATATTCTAGGCTGAAAAACCGATCTGGGGTTTCCAGATCGGTTTTTTTTATTTTAGCTAGTTGATTTTCAATTCCACAAGAACGGGAAAGTGATCGGAGGGATATTTTTTACCGTAGTTATCTGTCAAGATGCCATGGCGAAGGACTTCGATTTTTCCCTGAATAAATACATGGTCAATAATTCCGTCTGGTAGTCGAT
>CAYNIK010000113.1:0-4866 GCA_964397145.1 uncultured Limnohabitans sp. | reverse complement strand
ATGCCATAGCCATAGAGGCTGAGGTTTCCAATTTCGGTGCGGTACAATTCTTTCCTAATTGCATGCTGAGGAAGGAAATCTTCCAGCAAGCTGGCAAATTTTTCCTCCGCTTCACGAAAATAGGTTTCGTTGATCCAAAGGGTATCGTCGGCATCGAAAGCCACTACGCGAATGGGCATCTAATTCAGTATTTGGTTAGAAATTAAATTTAACAGGAGGTGGCTTTATGTTCAATTTGTTAGGGTATTATTTGATTGTTTCTTCCATCCAATCCAGCAAGACTGTTCTCCAATTTGAGACAGCTCCTTTACCCATTCCAAAGGCAAAACCATGGCCCCCTGTGGGAAAAATATGTAAGGCTGCTTTCACACCATGCGCATGCAGTGCTTTAAAATATAGGAGGGAGTTTTCTAAGGGTACGGCCATATCGTCTTGCGCATGCACCAGGAAGGTTGGGGGAGTAGCTGCATTCACCTGAAGTTCATTGGAAAATCGATCCACTAAAGCGGGAGTTTCCTGATTCCCGAGTAGATTTTTTCTGGATCCAGAATGAGCTGCTGCATCTCGGAAGGAGATTACCGGATAGACTAAAATTGAAAAATCGGGACGTGCAGGTAGCAAGTCTATTGCATCTCTTTGTCGGGCTACTTCATGTGTGTAGGCCGTACTCAAGGTTGCGGCTAAATGTCCTCCCGCCGAAAATCCCATGACCCCAATTTGCTTGGGATTTATGTGCCAGGCTTCTGCCTGCTGCCGTACCAATCGGATGGCACGCTGTGCATCGAGCAAGGGAACCTCCTTTGGGTCTGTCAGTGAGGTGCTTAGCGGGAGTCGGTATTTCACTACAATGGCAGCGATCCCTTGGGAATTCAACCATTTTGCAAAGTCTGTTCCTTCCCAATCGTAGGCCAATATACCATAGCCGCCTCCTGGAAAAATAAGCACAGCCTTACCCGTAGCAATTTGCTGGGTAGGAAGATAAACTTCTAAACTGGGGATCTGTACGTTTGAAATTCGCTGAATCCCTAGTTGTTCTACTTGTTCTTGAAGGTCTGATTCTTTTTGCAAGGGAGGTAGTCCCGGCCATAGCGGGAGTCTGTGCTCTTGAGCCATCCCGAGACTAAAGACAAAAATAAAGACTAGTAAGAATAGAGGTGATTTCATGAAGGATGAATCTTGAGTGGAAAAGGGGTGGGATAATAGTGCAGAAAAGAAACTTCGGATTACCTACAGGAGCTTTTGCAGTTAGAGCGCTGCGAATTCTTGTGGACTTAAGTATTTTATTTTGACCCGTAGGGAAATGGCATCTAGCGGTTGGTCTTGCTTGTCACGTGCCACGTTTACGATGCGGTCGACAATATCCATCCCTTTGATAATTCGTCCAAATATCGTGTAATCACCATCCAATCGAGGGATTCCTGCGGGATTTTGGACAATGTAAAATTGGCACCGGGCGGAAAGTTTACCTGGATTATCGTCACGGCCTGCTCCCAAGGCTCCGTAGACGTGCTTCAATTCAGGGTGAAATTCAGGTTCCAAGAGATATTCAGGATCTGAAAATCCAGTTGGCGTATCGGGACATCCCCCTTGCGCTACAAAATTTGGAATTACCCGATTGAAGGTAAGGGAGTCCCAGTATCCTGCTTCCGCAAGTTGGATAAAACTATTTTTGTGGTTAGGCGTGCGATCATCTAGTTCTATCCAAATCTCGCCTAAGGGAGTTTGAATGTGTCCTACTGCGATTTTAGTTGCTTGCGCATAGCTTCCAGTCCAGATGAGAAGGGAAATACAAAAGAGAAGTACCGTTTTTTTCATGGAGAAAAAGTTTACTTCCTAAACTACGGATTTCTCTCCTACATTTTATTTCCTTTTTTAGGAATGCTTTTTTTAGCTCTACAAAAGAAGAAAAATTCGAACTGCTTTGATGAATTTGAAATCGAGTAGGGTTCTTTAAAAATTAAAGTCCAAGCTGATTTACTACGGGATTGGCATACATGCGCAAGAAGTTTTCAACTTCCAAAGGATTGTTCAGGTTGACTTTTTGGGAAAGGCGCTTCTCAAAGCTTTCTTTTTCTTCAGGGCTGTATTGGGCTGCAAATTGATTATTCTGATTCAGTAGATCGTATGCGATGTAATTGCTAGGCCATAGTTTATACCCTTTCCAAATTTCTTGATCAATGAGTTCACTGAGTTTGCTCAACTTTTCATTTTGGGTAAGGTCCTCTTTTTGGAGTTGGCGAATTTCTTCGTCAAGCAGTTTATTCACTTGGATGTGAATGCGCTTTTTGGCCCCCATGATGCCACTCAATAGTGTGGTGAAATCTTCGTTTTCTCCTTTTACATATTTTTCCTCTTTGGCTTTCGCAAGCAATTCTGGAATCTTTAAGGAGTCAGTCGGATCGTATTCGTAAGAGATGGATACGGGGACAAGCTGTATTTTTTCAAAAAATCCAAAAGGATTGTTGCCTTGTTCTCCAAGGGTGAGCATTTTCAATACTCCTTTTTGTGTACAGTCGTTTCCATCCTTGGTTCTTCCTTCCCGCTGGGCAGTCCATACGGATCGATTTTCTCGCAACAGCGATTTGTGGATGAATTGGGATACAAGAATAGAGCTTTCCAATAAGGCTCTGCCACTAAGTCCTCTCCGAATTGCAAAATTTCGATTCAATCTGGAAAGGATATGGATGAATGGCTTCTTAATTAAATTGTCTCCTATAGCAGACGTCGTCATCACCAATCCATTCTCATACAAGCTGGCATTTAGTAAGGAAGTGTCTAGGATAATGTCCCGGTGGTTGGAAATAAATAGGTAGGCCGTGTTGGGCTCCAATTGTTCAAATCCCCCAAGAGTCAAACCCTCCGAACTCATTTCCAACACTTTCTTTACAGCTGGGTAGATAAAGTTGATTTGAAAATCCCGTAGGGAGTGGGTGTGCTTCATCTGCTCTTTCCAGGAATGGTTGAGGTCCTCCGGAAAGGTAAACTGCATCATGGCTGCCAGCATGCTGTCGTCCACAATCTCTCGAATCGCAGCATTTACTTCTGCGTCATAATAGGGGCGAATGGGGTCAAACTGGGACATGATCGTGCAAACTTATACTTGAAAAGTAAAATTAATTGAATTTTGGAAGGTTCGAAAATTGATCAATTTTCGTGCATCAAAGAGTTTTTTGAAGATGCTTAGTTAAAAAGAAAAACTGTACAGGTAATGCTTCGGTCCAATAGGTCCAGGTATGTGCACCTGGACGTTCGATGTATTCATGTGGAATTCCTTTTTCCATGAGCAACCCATGCATTTGTCGATTAGTTTCAATCAAAAAGTCATCTACGCCACAATCTAAAATTAAAGATACCTTTTGGTTCTTGAGTTGATCGACCAAACCTACGGCGGTGTAGGGGTTGAATTTAGGTGCTTGGTAATTTATCTGGCCGAGCATTTCAATTTGCCCCTTTTTCCGCAAGTTTCTGAAGTCTTCACCCACTTTCCATAAGTCTGTATCAATGTTCATGACGCCACTCATGCTACCTGCAGCTACAAAAAGCTGTGGGTGCTTAGCTGCTAGCGTAATGGCCCCATGGCCTCCCATAGACAATCCGGTAATTGCACGGGATTCTTTTTGGGCAAGGGTTCGGTAGTTTTGGTCAATGAACGGGATCAACTCTTGAATCAGATACGTTTCGTAACGAACTGAATCCAGTAGGGGGCTATCGTAATAGTAGCTAGCGGGGCCAACGCCTGGGGTGACGATGATGAGGTTATGTTCCTCTGCCATACGGTTGACCAAACCTTTTTCAGTCACTTTTTGATGCCAATCTGAAAATGCCCCCGAGCCTCCATGGAGGAGGTAGACTACAGGATAGCGGCTTTGGCCTTTTTCATAAGAAGAAGGGAATGTAATGGCCGCTTTGAGGGCCTTCTTCATTGAGGGGCTGTGGACCGAAATGGTATCGACTTTTGCTTGAGAAAAGCCAAGTATGGGTAAAAAAAGGAATAAGGCTAAGGCTAGGTTTTTCATAGGATAGAACAGAGATAAATGCCAATTTTTGTCCAAATATAGTTGAGCAATTTGGCCTAATTTGGAACCAAAAATAGAGAATTATTAAGTGAAAACCAGATTCTATTTGGCAATCGCCTAAGGATGCCATACTTGATTTTTTTCAAGCCACTTAGTTGTCCACCTTTTTGATTGAAGGGGTTTGGCTAGAATTTAAAGTTACAGGTTGCCATTTCCGTAGTTGAATGTGTATCTTTCTTAAATCAACATTGGAAGGATCAAATGAAATCAGTTCAATCCATTGCCTATCTACTTTTGGTCCTAGTTCTTGGTGCCTTCGTGGCCAAAGAAGGGGCTTTTATTTTTGTTCCCTTACTCTGGGCGGTATTTTTTGCCTTTGCCTTGTATCCCATTTCTTCTTGGTTTGAACGGAAGCGATTTCCAAGAGGCTTGGCTATAGGGCTTAGTATTTCTTTGGTGTCAATTCTCGCATTTGGCGTATTCTACCTACTATTGAATCAAGTATTTGGCCTAATTCAAGAGATTCCTGAGATTGGCGAAAACGTGAAGGGGAAGTTGCTTCGCTACTCCGACCAGGTGAATTTGCTGATGGGAGAAGGCTGGATGGAATCCCACAATCTAACAGATGTTGGCTCTATTTTTCAGCTTTTCGATGTGAATGAGACCTTATTTGCCACAGGTAAATCCCTCACCTTAATTGGGATTATTCCCTTGTATACCTTTTTATTGTTGTATTACACCGACTTTTTTATTGAATTCCTGGTTCGGTATACCTCCAAAAACCAAGAAGCCATTTTGCATTGGGTAAATGATTCTGGACAGGTCATTCAATCTTATTTGGCAGGAATGA
>CAYNIK010000112.1:0-4880 GCA_964397145.1 uncultured Limnohabitans sp. | reverse complement strand
GTTTAAAACCAAGTTTCTTCTTCGGTCCATAAGGGTGCAGTTTTAGCGTATTCTTCTTCAATTATTTGATCTAATAGGGCATTTGGGTCCTCAGAAAGGCTGAGTACATCCTCTGTGCTCCATTGCTCACTTTCAATGTATAGTAAGGCTTCCTCTTCAGGGCTTACTAAAACGGGCTTTTCCTCATAAGACCCACCTGCTTGCCAAAGCCCTACACCAAGTAAGACCACTGCGGCCGCTGCCCAGGTCCAAGAGGGGATGGATTTTGGCCGGTTTACTTTTGCAAGGATCTTTTCAGGCAGCTCCTCAAAGTAAGTATCAGGAGTTTGAAAAGGTTTTAGTTTAGGAATCTGTGACATGCTATGCTTAGACTTAGTTTTTGTGTCTGGGTTTATTCTTGGCTGAGGTCTTGTTCGATTTTTTTTACCGCATGGTGATAACTGGCTTTTAGCGCTCCGATGCTGGTCCCGGTGATTTGGGATATTTCCTCATAACTCAATTCTTCTTCGTATTTTAAATGAAAGACAAGTCGCTGTTTATCAGGTAGCTTTAATAAAGATTTCTGTAGTTTAACTTGAATCTCTTCCCCCGTCAACGATGGGGATTGGTCCACATAGGCTTCCAATTTTTCTTGGTGATCTTCCAAAGAAAAGAAGAAACGTTTTTTCTTTTTTTCAAGAAAAGTCAGGGACTCGTTTGTTGCTATCCGATAGAGCCAGGTAAAGAGGGTGGAGTTTCCTTCAAAGCGATCCAAGGCCTTGTAGGCTTTGATGAAGGTGTTTTGGGTCAGGTCATCGGCATCCTCATGAATCAGAACCATGCGTCGAATTACCTGGTAAACAGGTTTTTGATAGGTTTCGATCAACTGCCTGAAGCCAAGCTCCTTGGTAAAAGGAGAGCGGATTTGGGCTAAAATTTCTTGATCGTTTACCTTCATATTTTTGTCGTTAGACCAAGGGAAGTAAGCAAGGTTTAATAATCTTCTTTAAATCATGCACTTCAAAGGGTAAAGGATAGGTGATAGCAAGATCCTTAGTGCTTAATTTTCACCTAGACTTAGTGGTTTTAGGACAATGAGGTAGCTCAAATTTAGATTTCTACCAAGTAATCCAGGACGCCAGCGTTTTTACCTTTTGGTCGACTTACAAGGAGAGGAACGCGGTTATTGAATTGGATGAGTCGCTCGGCCATACTGCCAATATGAAGGGCGGTTGCAGCGGTTTTTCCTTTGGCCCCGATTAGGATAACATCCGCCTGAAGTTCTAAAGCAGTAGAAACAATCTCTTGGACAGGATTATCGTCTTCATCCGGGGTGTAGACTGGGGTGATTTGAATTCCTTTGGTGTCGATCTTGCGAATAAATTTCTTGAAACTGTTTTCAGAATCTTTTCTTAGGAGCTGCGTAAACTCTTCGAAACTTTTTCCTGTAAAATGGTAGCCTGAAGGAACGGTAAAGACATTTTGGAAGTAGAGTTCGGTTTCGCCTCCATATTTTTTAGCCCATAAAATCCCTTCTTCCAAGGCATTTTTGGAGTGCTCGGAAAAGTCACTAGGAACGAGCAGTTTATTGAATTTAGGTTGGGAGTTTTCTGGAATGATCAGGAGTGAACAAGAAGCTCTGCGGGACAAGCGTTGGGAAGCGACACCTGTGCCGACCAACTCCACTTTTCTCCCCAAGAGGATTAAGTCCGCAGATTTTTCATCCGCTAGCTTGAGGATTTTTTTAGATAAGTTCCCTTCTTTAACTACAAAACTTAATTCAAGGCCTTTGACTTTAGGGAATTCCTTGGCAACCAAATCCTCCATGTATGCTTTCCGTTCGGCAAGCATCTGTTCGATCAACGTCGGAAACTCCTCCTGCATTTCCTTGGGTAGCGAGAAGTTTTTGATCACGTTGGCAAAGTAAATTTTCTTGACCTGATTTACTTTTGCGATAAACCCAGCGAAGGCAATTAAAGTCTGGTCTAAGGGACTTTGGTCTAGACAGACTATCAATTTTTTTATCGGATACATGAAGTTTTGAAGTAACTAGCGGTAAAGGTAATCGATGTCAATTATTCTTTGGATTCCTATAAAAATAATTTTTCTCTATAGAAATGTTTCTCCAATGAATTGATTGCAGTTTTCTAGGTTATGCGAAAATAGGTGGAGGAGACTAACTTTAGGATGAAGGAATTGCAGGATGATAAATTCTTCACGTTTAGTTTACTGACTAAGGTGCATCCTTCGTACCTTTGACCTATCCGGGCCGTCGACTTGTTCGAACTTCACAAATTAAAAACAATACCGAGTAAAGCCCCCTTCAAAATCAGGCCTCACCCCGTCCCCGATCGCTATCGGGATCGGGCCTCGCTCAAAAAGCAGGATAACAGTGGAAGGTTGCGAATTCAAGGCAGCTCAAATCTTGTCACTACTAGAGGTTTCGTAACACTCTTAGGCCCGGATTATTTTCCTCTATTTTTTAGCCAAGCCCATTCTTCTTTGCCCACCCCGAGTAGGGCCGAACTTCCCACAAATACTGCGATCACGAGTAAGGAAGTGATTAGAATGGATAAGAATGGATTGGTAAATGCAGGACTTAGGTACAGTGCCAATACCGTGAGGATTCCCACTACTAAAATTTTGAGCGTTTCTAGACTAAAAGGATCCAAGTTAAGCCGCCATTTGAGGTAGCCGTACTTGACCAAGTTGTAGCCGAGCATCGATGCAGCAGAACCTACAGCGGCACCTTCTATCCCCAATACAGGAATCAAAAAATAATTTGCAGCGATCAGCAGCAAGCTCAAACTTACTGTCAGGATCAAGTTGAATCGGTAGTAAGCCGAGAAGACCAAAATCTCCGAATTCAAGGAAAAGGCTACATCAATCAACTTACCTAGGGCAATAATCAGCACTACCCATTTCCCTGTTTGGTAGATTTCACGGTTGGGTACAAAATGATAAATCGAGTCAATATTGGCCCAAATAAGCGTAAAAAGAAGCAAACAGATGTAGAGTTGACGATTGGATAATTGCCGGTAGAGGAGGTTGATTTCCTGAAGCCGCTGCTGCGCAAAATGCTCCGCAATCAAGGGCATGGCCACTTGAGAAATGGCCCGTCTTGGGAGTTCAATCACCAAGGCCATGTAAAAGGCAATGGAATAGATGGCGTTGGCCTCCAAACTAAGCATGGAACTGATCATGACTGAATCTATTTTGAGGATCAGGGTAGATGCTGCTGTTGCCAAAAAGGTAAGCAAACTGTATTTGAGGAGCGAACTTTTAAAGCCGGTTGGAAACTTGCTCCAGGAAAAATCCAGTTTAAACACACCCAGCCAAACCAAGTAAATGGCTACACCAAATAGGGATAGGCCATACACACCTACCAATCCTTGCATCACTTGGTCAAAATTTATCCATTTGAGCAGGTATAGCGCCACCAATATGGAGGTGAGCAGTCGAAGAAAAACCTCTCTGAAGAAGGTAGGAATCCCTACTTTGACAAAGGATCGGGCGAAGGCATCGAGTATACTGTTCCAAACTGAGAATAAGGCAATAAACAAGACGATGCCTAGAAAATTGATTACCTCAGGGGAATTGGAGGCAAATAATGAAATGACTTGTTGCTTAAATCCAAAAAACAAAAGTGCAACTACGCCAAATCCAAGGAAGGAAAATAGCAAACTAAAGGTAAGCAAAGCGGCTTGGTTGCGTTCGAGCTTGGGGAAATAGCGCGTAATTCCATGTCCTAATCCCAACTGTGCAAAGGGAACCAGGAGCAATCCGAGGTCTTGTATGGTACGGAATGTGCCCAGTTGGGTGGTATCCAAGGCATAAGGATATAGCCATAGGACATTGATATAGCCTAAGACCACACCTACATAGGAAAAAATGGTGGTTTGTATGCTTTGGAAGGCTATTTTTCGCATAAGCCAATATTCAAAAAAATAATTGGTAAATCCATGTGCCTCTGACAGACTTTAGGACTTGACACATTTGTCACAGGTAGCCCCACCCTTCGGCTTTTGGAAAAATTTCCGGATGAGGTAGTAGGTAGCCCCAAGCACGGCAAGGATGACCAGGAGTTGCTGCCACATGTTAACTAAAGATTTGATAGGTGATCCATGCCATGAGGTAAGCCAAGCTACTCATGTAAACGGTTTGAATGAGTGGCCATTTCCATCCTTTTGTTTCCCTTTTAACGACCGCCAAGGTACTCATGCATTGCATGGCAAAGACGTAAAAGACGAGCAAGGAGTAGGAGGTAGCAGGGGTGAAGGTTTTTTCTCCTGTAGAAGCATTGACTTGGCTGGCAAGTTTCTCCCGAATGGTCAGGTCGTCTTCAATATCCCCTCCAATGCTGTAAATGGTGGCAATCGTTGAAATAAAAACTTCGCGCGCAGCGAAAGAAGTAATGAGCGCAATGCCGATTTTCCAATCGTAACCTAGGGGTTGAATTACCGGTTCAATGGTCCTGCCCATGATCCCGATAAATGAGTTTTCAAGTAGCAATGAGTTAGTTTCTGCCTCAATCAATGCAAGCTGCTCAGGGGTACTTGCTTGTTCTTGAAGCGCAATTCCCTGCTGCCGAATCTCATCCATCCTCGTAGGAGGCCCATAGGATGCCAATACCCAAAGTACAATGGATATCGCCAAAATTACTTTTCCAGCTTCAAAAACGAAGGTTTTGGACTTTTCCACCATGGTGATGCCCACATCTTTCCATCGTGGAATTCGATAGGAAGGGAGTTCGGTCATCAAGAAACTTTTCTCATCCGTTTTGAGGATGACTTTGAGTAAAAATGCAGTCCCCAATACACCCAACACCCCTAGCAAATAGAGGCTCAGCAAGGCGAGGGCTTGTAGATTGATAAAGCCAAATACCATTTCCTCTGGTACGC
>CAYNIK010000111.1:0-4916 GCA_964397145.1 uncultured Limnohabitans sp. | reverse complement strand
TTATGACCTGGCAACTAATTAAAGATTCCCTCTTGGGAAAGGAGCAAGATTTTACTCGTCTTCCCTTGAAGACTGCCGTATTCATTCTTGCCATTCCCATGATCTTAGAAATGATGATGGAGTCCTCATTTGCTATTGTAGATATATTTTTTGTGGCGCAATTAGGTGAAAATGCAATCGCAACCGTTGGATTAACTGAGTCTGTAATCGTCTTGACCTATGCGCTTGGGTTTGGATTTAATATGGCTGCCACCGCATTGGTATCTCGACGATTCGGAGAAAAAAACTACCAAGATGCTGGTTCAGCAACCTTCCAATTGTTGCTGGTAGGCGCTGTGCTTTCCATAGTGATGGGAGTTCTGGGTTGGACCTATGCGGCTGATTTGCTTCGCTTGATGGGGGCCAATGAACAAATAATTGAATCAGGGTCAAGTTATGCAAAGATTGTATTTGCAGGCAATACAGCCATTCTTTTGCTTTTTTTATGCAATGGAGCCTTCCGAGGAGCGGGACAAGCGCACCATGCCATGCGGTCTTTGATGATTGCTAATGGATTGAATATTGTACTGGATCCATTATTAATCTTTGGCATAGGAACATGGGAAGGCTTTGGTCTGGACGGGGCAGCCATTGCTACTACGTTCGGTAGAAGTGTAGGTGTACTGTATCAGTTGTACCATCTATTCAATGGCAAGCACAAACTGAAAATTCTCAGAGAAAATATTGCCTTAAGTTGGGAAACCATTAAAAAGATCATGGTCCTGTCTTTGGGTGGTATGGGGCAGACTTTGATTGATTCCATGTCTTGGGTAGCCTTGACCCGAATGAATGCGGAATTTGGTTCGGCTGCCTTAGCGGGCTACACGATTGCATTTCGAATTTTAATTTTCACCATTTTACCCGCCTGGGGATTATCGGGTGCAGCAGCCACTTTAGTGGGGCAAAACCTGGGTGCTCAAAAAACCAAACGGGCCGAATTGGCCGTGTGGTTGACTGTTCGCTACAATGTAATTTTTATGGCTTCCGTTACAGGGATTTACCTACTCTTTAGCAAGCAGTTAGTCGGATTATTTACCAGTATTCCGGATGTTGGGAATGTAGCAGCTCAGGGTTTGTGGGTAATTGCCTTGGGTTATGTGTTTTTTGCAGTTGGCATGGTGTTGACCCAAGCCTTCAATGGGGCAGGGGATACCAGGACTCCTGCCTGGATCAATGCCGCAGTGCTTTTGGGGCTAGAAGTTCCCTTGGCTTACCTACTCGCTTTTCCGTTAGAATTGGGTTATGTAGGGATTTTTATTGCGATTGCTGCCTGCCATTCCTTACATGCCTTGGTGTCTCTTTATTTCTTTAGAAAGGGCAAGTGGAAATTAAACAAGGTGTAAATCCTTGGGAGTTATGGAAAACTGTAAGTTAGGTTTAATCCAAATGGGTTTACCGCGCACCTTCCGCATGGTCTATTTTTTGACCATTCAAACCTAGGTAACCTCCCATGGCATCAGCAGTCATGCACGAATGCACGGGTAGGATTCCTAACAAATCGCCGACTTTGACTGACTTTAAAAGCTCCTCAGATGCCTGAATAATCCCATGTTCCTGGGAGATACTTTTCACAAAGGAATAGTGGCTTGGAATGGTCCAACCTTTTGCTGTTAACAGGACTACCTCTCCAAAATTCTTGGTTCCATCGGGCTGAGTAAGTACGTCTTTAGCTAGGTGTACGCCTCCACCATGGATCAAAATCTCCTTTCTATCCATTCGGATATCCACTACGGGTACGGCCAAGCACACCGCAATATCTTCTTTCTTACAACTCCCCAATTGCACCTGCATCAAGTCAAAAAACACAAAATTACCAGGACCTAGTTCATCCACCGCGCCGAAATCCTCCATCACAGCACAACCAGGCGTGTCACCCAATCGCGTCACCAGGTTGGGATAGCGGTCAAGGTATTTGGCTTTCATTTGTGCTAGTGCTTCTTGACTCTCCTCATGGATTTTTTGGGTGTCTTTGCCGTAGTAAGTATGCCCAGGATGGATGTAAAACCCCTTGAATTTGAGGTGTGGCGTACGACTAGCTTGAGTCAAAATTTCTTCTAACTCCGCTTCATCTGACACTTTAATCCCCGTACGGCCATAGCCTGCATCCAATTCCACAAAAAACCAAACATCTTCCCTCAGACCTTCAGCCAATGCCTTTGCAGTAGCTGCATTGACAATTTGTACCGAAATAGCCTGCTTTGCCGCAATGCGATTGAGTCTCGGGATTTCACGAATATTGAAAGGAAAAGCAATGTGGATGCTGTCCCAACCTTGACCACTGAGGTATGCTGCTAGGGAGATGGAGGATGCCGTTACTTCACGAATCCCATAGTCTTTAGCCCAGTTTCCAACGGTATGCGATTGTGCAGTCTTCCAGTGTGGCACCAACTTTTTTCCTAGTTTTTGAGCTTTATGAGCCATTTTTTCAAGATTGGCCCGTGTAATTTTTTCGTCAATAAGGAGGGTTGGAGAGCTGATTTGATCGAGGTAGGACATGGGGTGGTGGTTAGAAAAACGAATATAAACAGAATCTTTCGTTTTCATTTTCTACTAGATTTTCAAGATCCTGGATGAAAAATTGGTGAAAATAGACCACGAACCTTTTGTCAAAATCTCAAATACCTGTGCATAAGCCAGTCAATTCTATTAAATTTGTGGCTTGCATCAGGTTTAATTTTGCTGGATGCACTCAACCTAGTATTCGCCACTGTACCGACTCTCTTCCATGGAAGCCAAAAAAATCAGAAGTACGTTTATTGAATTTTTTCAATCCAAGCAACACCAATACGTTCCTTCTTCCCCCATTGTAGTAAAAAATGACCCCACCCTGATGTTTACCAACGCAGGGATGAATCAATTCAAAGATGCTTTTTTGGGTAATGAAGTTGCCAAATTTCCACGTGTAGCCAACTCTCAAAAATGCCTTCGTGTAAGTGGTAAGCACAACGATTTGGAAGAGGTTGGGGTAGATACCTACCACCACACCATGTTTGAGATGCTGGGCAACTGGTCCTTTGGAGATTATTTCAAAAAGGAAGCGATTGAGTGGGCGTGGGAATTATTGACTGAAGTATACAAACTACCCAAGGATTTATTGTATGTGTCCGTTTTTCAAGGAGATAAAGGGGATAACCTGGCCATGGACCAGGAAGCCTACGACCTTTGGAGTGCTATCGTAGCTGAAGACCGGATTATCATGGGTTCCAAGAAGGACAACTTCTGGGAAATGGGAGATACTGGACCTTGCGGACCTTGTTCGGAGATCCACGTGGACTTGCGTTCCGCTGCCGAACGTGCTGCTGTACCGGGACGTGAATTGGTAAATAATGATCATCCTCAAGTAATCGAGATCTGGAACCTGGTATTCATGCAGTTCAACAGAGTATCGGATGGAAGTTTGAAACCACTCCCTGCCACACATGTGGACACAGGAATGGGTTTTGAGCGTCTGGTACGGGCGATCCAGCACAAATCTTCCAATTACGATACCGATTTGTTCTTGCCATTTATCCAAGCCTTGGAGCATAAATCTGGTAAAACCTATGGAAAAGATGAGCCTACGGATATTGCCTTCCGAGTAATTGTCGATCATATTCGCGCGATATCTTTCACCATTGCCGATGGACAAATTCCTTCCAATAACAAGGCAGGGTATGTGATACGAAGAATCCTGCGTAGAGCGGTTCGCTACGGCTACACCTTCCTGGGTTTCCAAAAGCCATTCTTGCATGAGCTGACCCCTTTGATTGCATCAAACTTTGGAGATATTTTTCCAGAGGTCCGTGCCCAGCAGGAGTTTATTGCTAAGGTGATTCAAGAGGAGGAAGCCTCCTTTTTGCGTACGCTTGACAATGGACTTCGCATGCTAGATGGCATCAAAGCTGAGTTGATCGCTAAAAAAGAAACGGTTATTTCTGGAAAAACCGCCTTTGAATTGTACGATACGTTTGGATTTCCATTAGATCTCACTTCCTTGATCGCTCGTGAAAATGGGTTTTCAGTAGATGAAAAAGGCTTTGCAGAAGAAATGGAAAAACAAAAGACCCGATCTAGAGCTGCTTCTGAGCAAGATACAGGAGATTGGGTAGTGGTTCATGAAGATGCGGGAGTGGAATTTGTGGGCTACGATACACTGGAAGCCTATGCACAAATCGTGAAGTACCGTACCATCTCGGATAAGAAAGGCGATCGATTCCAACTCGTCTTGGATAAAACTCCTTTTTATGCGGAGAGTGGAGGTCAGGTAGGAGATACAGGTTGGTTGAAGACCGAAGCTGAGCAGATTCGTGTGTTGGACACCAAAAAAGAGAATGACCTGATTGTCCATTTTGTAGAAAAGCTTCCTCTGCATCCTGAGGCTCAGTTTTTTGCTGCAGTAGATGCCGAAAAGCGTCAGCTTACCATGAATAATCATACCGCTACGCACTTACTTCAATCTGCCTTGAAGGCGGTATTGGGTGATCACATTCAGCAGCGTGGTTCCTTGGTGAACGAGCAATTGCTTCGTTTTGATTTTTCCCACTTTGGAAAAATGACGGAGGAAGAATTGGCGAGGGTAGAAGCCATCGTCAATGCCAAAATACGTGAAAACATTGCCTTGGTGGAGCAGCGAAATGTGCCTATTGAAGAAGCTAAAAAGCAAGGTGCAACTGCCTTGTTTGGTGAAAAGTACGGAGATTTTGTTCGTGTGATTACTTTTGGCCAAGATTACTCTGTGGAACTTTGTGGAGGCACACACGTGCCTCAAACTAGCCAAATCGGCTTGTTCAAAATCAGCAGTGAGGGATCTATTTCTTCCGGTGTACGCCGTATCGAAGCGATTACAGCTACTGCTGCAGAGCAGTACTTGCGCGAGCAAGAAGGGCTGGTGAAGGAAT
>CAYNIK010000110.1:0-5017 GCA_964397145.1 uncultured Limnohabitans sp. | reverse complement strand
TCTCCCATGTTTAATGGACGTATTCAAGGTCTTGGGCCACGGTACTGCCCAAGTATTGAGGATAAAATCAACCGTTTTGCTGAACGAGAGCGTCACCAAATATTTGTAGAGCCAGAAGGATGGAACACGGTGGAAATTTATGTGAACGGCTTTTCTACCTCCCTTCCCGAAGATGTGCAGTACGCTGCACTACGCAAAATCCCCGGATTTGAGCAAGCCAAAATGTTTCGCCCGGGTTATGCCATCGAATACGATTTCTTTCCGCCCACCCAACTCAAACTTACCCTGGAGACGCAAGCCATTTCCAATCTCTACTTCGCGGGTCAAATCAATGGAACTACCGGCTACGAAGAAGCGGCTTGTCAAGGATTGATGGCAGGAATCAATGCGAGTTTGCGCGTACAAGAAAAAGACCCATTAATCCTCAAGCGCTCTGAAGCATACATCGGTGTGCTCATCGATGATTTGATTACCAAGGGGACGGAAGAACCCTACCGTATGTTTACCTCGCGCGCAGAGTTTCGCCTTTCTCTACGTCAAGACAATGCAGACCTACGGCTGACAGCCTTGGGATATGCCCTTGGGCTGGCAAGTGAAGCCCGCTTTGAAAAGATGAACCAGAAGAAGTCAGACACCGCTAAACTGGTCAATGACTTGAAACAAAAGAAATTTAGCCCTGATGCAATTAATGCAGGGCTTGAACAACTAGAAACCGCCACGATTACCGAAAAAATCTCGGCAGAAAAACTACTCAAACGTCCACAACTTGGAATCAAGGAATTGGCAACCCTTTCGGAAGAACTTGCTGCCTACCTAGAAAAGTATCCTACTGAAGTCATTGAGCAAGCGGAGATACAAATCAAATACGAAAGCTACTTGGAAAAAGAACAGCTCATGGTGGAGAAGCTCTCCAACATGGAGGATTTCAAAATTCCTAGCGCCTTTGACTACTTAGCGATCACAGCACTTTCCAACGAAGGGAGACAAAAGCTGCACAAAATTCGTCCGGAAACTCTTGGCCAAGCATCTCGCATCAGCGGGGTGTCACCAGCCGATCTTTCCATCTTGACCGTTTACCTAGGAAGATAATGTCTGAACGCCTCATTAAGTGCCCCCTTTGCAAAAGCGGAAATATCCTCAACCACATGCTGGTTAAAGATTATGCCGTAAGCCAAAAAGAGTTTACCCTCTGCCGATGCGGGGACTGTGAATTGCTGTTTACCAACCCTAGACCCAAGGAAGAAGAGATCGGTCCTTATTACGATTTTAAAGAGTACTATTCACACGAGGATAAAGTTCAGAATTTTACACAGTGGGTTTACCAAAAAATTCGGAACTACAGCATCCGTAAGAAAGTGGACCTTATCTATGGATTAAGCAAAGGAGGGTCACTTTTGGATTACGGCTGTGGCACAGGAGAGTTTCTACAAGAAGCCAAGAGACAAAATTGGACAGTTCGAGGCATAGAACCGAGTGAGAAGGCTCGAGGCCAAGCGTTGGGTAAACTTCCAAATCAAATCGTCCAGACTTTGGACGAACTTCCTGAAGATGAGTCCTATGATGTGATCACGTTGTTTCATGTTTTGGAACATATTCACAGGCTACGCAAGACGCTAAAAAACATTGTAAAACACTTAAAGTCAAGTGGTTACCTTATAATTGCTGTACCAAATCCACATTCGGAAGATGCCAACTACTACGGAACCACCTGGGCAGGTTACGATGTACCTAGACACCTGTACCACTTTTCCAAAAAATCCATGGCTGTCATCCAAGGTGAATTTGAATTGGAGCTGATTCAGGTAAAGCCCATGATTTTTGATTCCTACTACGTGAGTCTCTTGTCTGAAGGATACAAAAACCCCAAGGCTGGCCTATTATCACGCTACGGGAAAGCCATTCTACAAGGATACCGCTCCAACAGGAGGGCAAGCATCCCGGGAAACTACTCCAGCAACATTTTTATATTTAGAAAGAAGTGAAACAGCCCTTTTCCATCCTCCTCTTTTTCCTAGCCGCTTGGGTATGCATTTCCTGTGCCAAGCAGAGTTCGCCTATGGGAGGACCAAAGGATGAAGAGCCCCCCAAGTTGATTTCCAGTGATCCAGCAGATCAAAGTACCGGGATACGACCAGAAAAGATGGTCCTGACCTTTGATGAATATGTGGGACTGGATAATCCTGCAAAAGGAATTGTCATCACGCCCAAAATCAACAAGGACTTGGTGGAATTTACCGCCTTAAAAAACACGATTACCGTTCTGCTCAAGCAAGAATTGGAGGATAGCACCACCTATGTATTTGACTTCCAAAAGTCTGTAGTAGACATTTCTGAAAGAAACCCTGCAGAGAAACTCAAATTAGTTTTTTCTACTGGCAATCAAATTGACAGTTTAAATCTGTCGGGCAAACTACGATTTGCTTTTTCCGAAGGTAAAGAAGACTACAAGAATGTTTTGGTAGGAATCTATCCGCTAGACGATAGCACGGACGTTTTTACAGCACCTCCCTACTACTTAGGCCAAGTAGACACCTTGGGTCAATTTAACCTCAGCAATCTCAAAGCTGGGGCTTACAGAGCCTATGCTTGGAAGGATAACAATGGAAACCTGAAAGCAGAATTCAAAAGTGAGGACTACGACTTTTTACCAGACACGGTATACCTTAATCCTGAAAAGATAGATTCCGCCTACTTTAACTTAGCAAAAGCAGATTTGACTCCCATCAAGGTGCTCCGAACAGGTAATTTTGGGAAAAACTTCGATGTCATCCTCAACCGAAATCCATTAGGGCGCAAAGTAGAAATAAAAGGTTTAGGAGAGGATATCTTCTATGTTCAAGGGGACAAACGGCTCCGTTTTTATCCAAAAAAACCCATACAAGACAGTCTTCAATTAACGCTCAGCGTGCAAGATTCGGTTGGATTTAGTAAGGATTCTCTGATTTGGGCCAAATTCCCAGTATCCGAAAGAAAACCAGAAAAACTTAGCCTTCAGGTAAATTCAGGGAAGAGTTTTTACCAAAACCTGAAAATGGAGCTCACCTTCAATAAGCCCATTACCCAGATTCGATTAGATTCATTGGGCATCAAAGCAGACAGCTTATTTATCCCAATTAGACAGGAAATGCTCAGTTTCACGGATTCCAGTAGGCGAGATGTCTTGCAAATCCAAGCATTTTTGCCCGATTCACTAGATACTGAATTGGTTACACTAGTGGCTTCAGATTCAACGTTTCAAGATATTGAAGGGGAATACAACGAAAAAAAGGTCGAGGCAAATTACCGCAAACTCCTACGCAAGAATCTAGCAGATGGCATCAGTGGTTCAATTGAAGGTACATCTGGACCTTTGGTGATTCAATTGATCAATGGGAAAAAAGAAATTGCTTACGAACAAATCTTAAAAGAAGGTGGTAAATTTTCTTTTAGCCTACTAGATCCAGGAACCTACAGTTTGCGCGTCATAGAAGACAAGAATGGAAATGGAATCTGGGATCCATCCAATTATACACTAAAAAGAACGGGAGAACGGGTATTCTATTACGAAGGGGAAGACAAAACAAGAGACTTGGTAATCCGCGGAGGATGGACATTGGAAGACCTACTAATCCAAGCAAATCCTGCTTCTGGATTGAAGAATTATGAAAAAAAATCAGTGGATAAGCCCTAAATTTTCTGTGGATAATTAGCCCATTACTTTTTATAACTCGGAACTTATCCACGGGAAACTTTTAAAATCAGATTCTAAAAATTCAACTGGGAATAAGTGCTTACTTATCCACTTACCGAACGCAAGTTTTCAACAAGGAACTTGTGCACGACGCCTCATTCCCTTCCCATCCACAAATAGAATTAAAATTAATTAATCTATTGATTTTCAATTAATTTCAAGTGGATAGTTCGTGGATAAACCGTGTATACAAGCGTGATAAACCTACCCAACTTGTTGCTAACAAATAAGGATAAGTTTTTCCACTAATCCACAGCCTTAATAACAATTGTATGTTTTTTTAATTAAATAAATTAATACACTTATAGTGAATAAAAAGGTGTGGAAATCCTATTCTTGTGGAATCGACAATGATTTGCTAATATTAAAAAATCAATCTACCCAAACTGACCTGAGACATGGAACTTACCCGTCTATTTGATCTAATTCCCTATCAAATTGAAAAGTACAATAAGGATATTGCATTTAGCCGAAAGGAAGATGGCGTTTGGAAAACCTATTCTTCTAAAGAGGTGCAACGCATTATCGATGAGTTGAGTCTAGGTTTTTTGGCTAAAGGAATTCTTCCTGGGGAAAAAGTAGCGATTATCTCTGAAAACCGTCCAGAATGGAATTTTATTGATTTGGCTTTGCAGCAAATCGGAGTGATTTCTGTTCCCATGTACCCTACCATTACGGTTGCTGATTATGGATACATTTTTGATCATGCGGAGGTAAAAATTATTTTTGCAGGAGACCAAACGATCTACAACAAAGCGGTTCAAGCTGGAAAAGACCGAACCATTTATTCTTTTGATCGCTTGTCAGGTGTAGCCCATTGGACTGAGTTGCAAGGGGAAGGAAAATCTGGAGATCATGCAGCATTGGCTGAATATAAGTCTAATGTAAAGCCGGAAGATTTATTTACAATCATTTATACTTCAGGGACTACAGGCAAGCCGAAAGGGGTGATGTTGACGCATGCGAATGTATTGTCAAATTTGATGTCCGTATCGCATATTATGTCCCCGCCTTTGGGTACATCCAAGGTATTGAGCTTCCTTCCGCTCTGCCATATTTTTGAACGGACTGCTTCCTTCTGCTTTATGTACATGGGGTATTCCATTTACTATGCAGAAAACATGGAGACGATTGGAGATAACCTGAAGGAAGTTCAACCGCATCTTTTCAATACGGTACCACGCTTGTTGGAAAAGGTGTATGATAAGATTGTTGCCAAAGGGTACGAACTCACTGGTGTGAAGAAAAAACTATTTTTCTGGGCTTTGGAATTGGGACTCAAGTACG
>CAYNIK010000109.1:0-5030 GCA_964397145.1 uncultured Limnohabitans sp. | reverse complement strand
CTAAACCTTTGAGGTCTTTTTCAGACCTCGAAGGATTAAATACTATCCTTTGATTTCGAAACCTTTTTTTACGCTGATCATAGAATAAAAAAACCGCTGATTAATAAATCAGCGGTTTTTTTTCATTAATCCGCTGTGGCGGACCCTTACTTTTTATTTCAAACTCTTTGCCGTTGCAATCTTGTCGGCTTCGCCAAAGAGTTTGATGGCCTGCTGGTACACCTCGTTGATGTCGTTGATGACCTTGTAGAAGGCACTATCGTCGTAGAGTTGACGCCCTAAGTGCGCCTTGATCAGGATTCGGAGGTACTCCTTGGATTTGGCAAAATCCTTCGCATCAAATTCCACCTTATTTTTCTTTCCAAAGGCAACCAAATCGTTGAGCATCGCATCGCTGACCTTGAAATTCTTGTAGTAGTCCTCCACGGAGATCTTGGTGAAGTTGCCCTTGTTCTTGCTCACGTAATCCAACAAATACTCACGAGAAGTATCCGAAGAGAAGAGTTTATTCACATAGGCACTATTCATTGTGGTATCCAGCGGCACGAAGTAATCCGGCATGATACCTCCGCCCCCATAGACGGTTCTTCCCTTTTTGGTTTGGTACTTCAAGCTATCGTTAAACTTGATGCTGTCGGCAGAGAAAAATTCGCCATGCTCAAAGCGATCCAATTGATCCCTTTCGTAAGCTTCATACCCCTCGTCGTAAGGCTTCTGTATGGATCTTCCCGATGGGGTGAAGTAGCGGGCAATGGTCAATCGCAATTCTGCTCCATCCGATAGGTCTATCGGCATCTGCACCAAGCCCTTACCAAAAGATCTTCTCCCTACGATTAGCCCGCGATCGTTGTCCTGGATGGCTCCTGCTAGAATCTCCGAAGCAGAAGCAGAACCCTCGTTGATCAAAATGATCACCGATCCCTCTTCAAACATTCCTGGCTTGGATGCATAGGCTTTATTGCTGTACTGCGTTACTTTTCCTGCTTGAGAAACAATCAAATCTCGCCCCCCCAGCAACTCATCAGCCATGTAGATGGCCGCTCCCATGTATCCGCCTGGGTTGCCTTGCAAGTCGATGATCAATTTCTTCATGCCCTTTGCTTGCAAGTCAGCCACAGACTTACGGAACTCATCGTAGGTAGTTGCCGCAAAGCGGGTCACTTTGATGTAGCCAACTTCCTTGTCTACCATGTAAGAGGCATTGATGCTGTATTGTGGGATTTTAGCGCGTGTGATCGAGTACTTGATCAGATTGGGCACGTTTTTACGCTTGATCTCTACTGCTACTTTCGATCCACTTGGACCACGCAAGTAATCAAACACGTCCCGATTGGTGATGCCAATACCGGCCACGGTCTTGCCATCCACTGAAATGATTTGGTCTCCAGACTGTATACCCAAGGCCTCGGAAGGTCCTCCTGTAAGCGGTGCCACTACGTAGATGGTGTCGCGAATGATGCCAAATTCTACCCCAATGCCATCAAATTCACCTTCCAACTGGGATTGAACCAAGGAAGCGTCCTTTGCAGGGATGTAGCTGGAATGAGGGTCTAACTTCTCCAACATTTTGGTGATACCAAATTCCACCAGCTCGTTGGTGTCTACACTGTCCACGTAGTCGCGGTTGATGTAGGTCATGATTTCCTGCAACTTGTAGAGCGCAGCACGTAGATCATTCTGACCTCCTTTAGGCTCCGCAAAGGTGGCTCCGATCCAAATACCTCCCGCAATGGAGAGCGCAAGCAGTAGAGGAAGACGGATTTGAGAGGTGGTGTTTTTTTGTTGGCTCACAGGATTATTCTTTTTCTTTTCGAATTAAACTATCTAGGTCAAAAAATGTATTTTTTCTGGTGCAATTTTAGGTAAAATTAACTTCCTTAACTGCTAGGCAAGTACCTAATTATGCTAATTTTTTATGATTTTCCAATTTATTGATGATAACAAGGGAAACACTAATTGAAGTTCAAGAAAGTGGGCCGTGAACCGTGGACTGTGAACCGTCGACGATTATCCGCAGCAATAAATGCTATTTTTGAACCACTAAAAAGAATGCGGATAATCATGTATTTATTTCCCCTTATTAGTTCAAAAAAAATTATTTTTGTCTTATGCAATCACGGAAAGCACTTGAAAAAACAGCTGTAGGAGATTTGGTCTCCGAAAACTACGTTTTCGCTGCCGTATTGCACTACTTTGGGATCAGTTTTTACCAGTATCCCAGCGACTCCCTCGAGAAGGTCTGTCAAAAACACAAAGTCAATCCAAGACAGCTCATCGCGCAACTCGAGAGTTGGGCGCTTCAAAAGGAACCTACCCTCGAAGAGCTGTACCTCAATCCCATTGAATTGCTTGTAGCTTACCTCAAAAAGAAGCACTACTACTTTGTACGTCAAGAACTCCCTTTCTTGTCCAACATGATCTCTGGCATTGAGCCGGAACCAGGTTATGAATCGCTGCTAGGTGATTTGCGAATTCTTTTTCCCCTCTTTGTAGAAGATTTTATCCACCACATCCACGAAGAAGAAAGTCGACTATTTAACCGCATCACACTCCTTCAAGATATCGAGGCAGGTGAATTTCGTACCCACGATGCCTTGACCATTTTAGAGCAGGAGCCTATTCACTACCTCGCTGAGCACCACGAGATTCACGACGACGAAATGGAGGGAATCCGGAAATTGACTCGAAATTATGACTTGTCCAACGATGCCCCTTTGACCATGAAGGTGCTGTACCACGAATTGCAAAATTTTGAGAAAGAACTCTCCATCCATGCCCGCATAGAGGATGAACTCCTGTTCCCCAAAGCCGTGGAATTAGAAAAAGAGGCCCTACGCAAAATTCGTAAACAAATACAAACCAACTGATGCCAAGAGTACTAGCCATAGACTTGGGCACCAAGCGTACCGGCCTAGCCGTGACCGATCCCCTACAGATCACTTGCAATCCCCTCGAAACTATTGAAACAGCCAAGTTGATCCCCTACCTTCAGGCCTACTGCGCCAAGGAGGAAGTGGAAACCTTGGTGATCGGGCATCCCACTCGACTCAATGGGCAGGCCAATGAAATGACCCCTTTGGTGCTTGCTTTGAAAGACAAACTCGAGCTAACATTTCCAGCACAAAAGGTAGTCCTCATCGACGAACGCTACACCTCCAAAATGGCTATGCAAACGCTCATTGCCATGGGAAGCAAGAAAAAAGACCGAAAAGAAAAAGCAGGAAACCTAGACAAAGTGTCTGCGGCCATTATCCTCCAATCCTATTTAGAAAGACCATGATTTACCCTATCGTCGCTTACGGCAATCCAGTATTAAAAAAGGAGGCAGAAGAACTTCCAGAAGGAAGCGACCTTACCCAATTGATCCAAGACATGTATGCCACCATGGACCATGCCCATGGCGTGGGTCTGGCCGCTCCCCAGATCAATCAGGGAGTTCGCCTATTTGTCATCGACAGCACCTTGATGCTAGATGAAGGCGATGAGGAAAAAGGCATCCGCCGCGTATTTATCAATCCCATTCTCCTAGATGAGTATGGAGATAATTTTGGCTTTGAAGAAGGCTGCCTTAGCATTCCCGATGTGCGCGCTGAAATCATCCGACCCGAAAAATTAACCCTGGAATACTACGACGAAAACTGGAACCTAAAGGAAGAAGAGTTTAGCGGAATGACCGCCCGTGTCATCCAACACGAGTACGACCACCTGGAAGGAATTCTTTTTGTAGACTACTTGAAGGGCCTCAAGAAGCGCATGATTCAGTCCAAATTAATCGACGTGAGCAAAGGCAAGGTATCCACGGACTACCGCATGATCTATCCCTTACGGTAATGGAAAAAAGTCCAGCTCTCCGGATCGCCCTTGTGCAGACCGACCTGCATTGGCAGGATAAAACGGCCAACCTAGCCATGCTAGAGGAGAAAATCTGGTCTTTAAAAGATACCTGCGACTTGATCGTCCTCCCGGAAATGTTTCCTACGGGTTTTTCCATGGACTCCGCCTCGCTGGCTGAGCCGATGAACCTGAAGGTACACAAGTGGATGAAGCAGCTCGCCGCCCAAACTGGCGCAGTGATCACAGGTAGCGCCATCATTTCCGAGGGAGGTAATTATTACAATCGACTGCTCTGGGTAGACCCAACGGGTACTACCCAATCCTACGACAAGCGCCACCTCTTTCGCATGGCCCAGGAAGATGCGAGTTTTGCTGCAGGAGGAAATCTACCCATATTCGAACTGAAGGGCTGGAAAATCTGTCCACAAATCTGCTACGACCTCCGATTTCCTGTTTGGTCCCGCAATCGCTGGACCAAAGGAAAGGCTGCCTACGACCTCCTTTTTTATGTTGCCTCCTGGCCTGCAGCCCGTATTTCTGCCTGGGATGCCCTACTCCCAGCCCGTGCGATCGAAAACCTATCTTACTGTCTAGGAGTCAACCGAGTGGGTATCGATGGAAATCAGATTACCTACAATGGCCATTCTGCTGCCTACGATTTCAAGGGAGAAACACTGGTAAACTTGGAAGAACAAGAGCAGATTCAGGTAATCCACCTGGACTACACAGCCTTGGAAGAATACCGAAGCAAATTTCCCGCTTGGAAAGATGCTGACCCATTTATGGTAAATCCTTGACCCTTGCTACGCCTAGGATTTCCATAAACGGAACAAAAAACTGCTTGTTTTTCGTATTTTTGTTGACCCAATTCTGTTTTGGAAGAATGTTCCTGCAAGGAGATGCATTCGAAACAAAGCGTAGGTACACCTATTGAACTCATTTTTAGTAAAATTCTGAGCCCATGTCTAAGACACCAAAAATTCTCTACACCCTCACCGATGAGGCCCCTGCATTAGCTACGTATTCGCTTCTACCCATCGTACAAGCATTTACCAAGACGGCAGGCATTCAAGTAGAAACCCGCGATATTTCCCTATCTGGCCGTATTCTAGCCAATTTTCCAGAATTCCTTACCGAAGCGCAGCGCATCAACGACGACTTAGCTGAGTTGGGTCACCTAGCCACTACACCCGAGG
>CAYNIK010000108.1:0-5033 GCA_964397145.1 uncultured Limnohabitans sp. | reverse complement strand
AAGAAGCATTTTGAGAAGGAGTTGGACAAGATCTTGCGCATCAACCCTTCTGCTGCAGAATATCCCATTGCGCTGAACTATGCAGAAACTTTGGTGGAATTGCCTTGGAATGAATTTACCCAAGACAACTTTGACCTGAAGCATGCGCGTGCGATTTTGGATGCGGATCACTTTGGACTGGAAAAAGTAAAGGACCGCATCATCGAATACCTGGCCGTATTGAAATTAAAGAATGACCTAAAGGGCCCTATTCTTTGTTTGTACGGCCCTCCAGGTGTAGGTAAAACCTCCCTTGGAAAATCCATCGCCTCCGCCTTGGGTCGCAAATACATCCGTATGTCCCTAGGAGGACTGCATGATGAAGCGGAGATCCGTGGACACCGTAAAACCTATGTGGGTGCGATGCCGGGCAAGGTGATTCAAAACATGAAAAAGGTCAAGATCTCCAATCCTGTTTTCGTGTTGGATGAGATTGATAAACTTTCCTCTGATTTCCGAGGAGATCCTTCCTCTGCCTTTTTGGAGGTGCTGGATCCCGAGCAAAACTATGCCTTCTTGGACAATTACCTCGAGGTAGAATACGACTTGAGCAAGGTCCTTTTCATCGCTACAGCCAACTCCCTGGATTCTATACAGCCTGCCTTGCGGGACCGTATGGAGATCATCGAGGTGACGGGCTATACCCAGGAGGAAAAATTGGAAATCGCCAAGCGTCATTTGGTGCCCAAGCAGCGCACCGAACATGGGCTCAAGCCCAAGGAGATTACCTTCGAAAAAGCAGCGTTACAGAAATTGATCGAAGAATATACCCGGGAGTCGGGCGTGAGAAGTTTGGAACGGGTCATCGGCAAGGTGGTTCGCAACATCGCCAAGTCCATAGCCATGGAGGAGGAGTATGAATCCAAAATCACCCCTGAGGCGGTACGAAAGATTTTAGGCGCCCCGATTTTTGATAAAGAAATCTACCAGGACAACAGCATTGCTGGGGTAGTGACTGGCTTGGCTTGGACCAGTGTTGGAGGGGAGATCCTTTTCATCGAATCCAGTCTAAGCAAGGGTAGAGGCAAGTTGACTCTATCTGGTCAGTTGGGTGAGGTGATGAAAGAATCTGCCATGACGGCACTCTCTTACTTGAAGTCCAAGGCAGAGCAATTGGGAATTGACCACCGCGTGTTTGAGCAATACGACTTGCATATTCACGTGCCCGCAGGTGCTGTACCCAAAGATGGCCCTTCGGCAGGTATCACCATGCTGACTGCCATGGCATCCGTGTACACGCAACGCAAGGTGAAGGCTAAAGTAGCCATGACTGGTGAAATCAGTTTGATTGGAAAAGTCATGCCCGTAGGCGGAATCAAGGAGAAAATTTTGGCCGCCAAGCGTGCAGGTATCAAAGAAATCATCCTTTGCCACAAGAATAAGCGTGATATTGAGGAAATTGATGCACACTACTTGAAAGGCATTCAATTCCATTACGTAACCCAGGTGGATGAAGTATTGGCTATTGCCTTGACTGCTACGCAAGTGGATCGACCGCTCCAGTTTAGTTTTAGTGCAGAAACCAAGCCTTCCGCTTAAGTCGGATTTAGAGTTTTGCTATACCTCATTCCCCTGAATTTTAAAGATTAGTTTCAAGCTATGCTCACTCCCCTTTCTCTTACGCCTAGACAAATCGTTGAGGAACTCGACAAGTACATCATTGGTCAGCAGGATGCCAAGCGCAATGTGGCCATTGCTTTGCGAAATCGCATTCGACGCATGTTGGTGACTTCGGATATCCAGAAGGACATTGTGCCCAACAATATCCTCTTGATTGGAAGCACTGGGGTAGGAAAAACAGAGATTGCACGTCGTCTTGCCAAGATTGCGAACGCGCCATTTACCAAGGTGGAAGCATCCAAGTTTACCGAAGTGGGTTATGTGGGTCGTGACGTAGAAAGCATGGTTCGCGACTTGGTGGAGCAGAGTGTGCAACTCGTACGCGAAACCAAAAAGGAGGAAGTGAAAGTAAAGGCGGCCGAGGCCGTGGAAGAGGTTTTGTTGGATATTTTGATTCCGCCGGTAAAAGGCATGGGATTTACGAGCAACAATTCCTATCCTGCGGAAGGCGGTTCGGTACCCTCTTCGGATGAGGAACTCAACGAACGCACCCGTGATCGCTTCCGGGAAAAACTTCGTCAAGGAGAATTGGAGGATCGTAAAATAGAAATTCAGGTTAAGGCTGCAGCCCCCGTAGGAATTGGAATGGTGGGCAATGGCATGATGGATGATGCGAGCATGGCTGGTCTTCAAGATATGATTTCGGGCATGATGCCCAAGAAAACCAAAAAGCGTAAACTCCCCATTTCAGAGGCTCGTAAGGTGCTTTTAGAAGAAGAGGTTTCCAAGTTGATTGACTTTGATGAGGTGAAGGAAGAGGCTATCCGACTTGCCGAAAACAATGGAATTATCTTCATCGATGAGATCGACAAAATTGCCTCTAAATCCGGAAAAGGTGGAGGTGGCCCAGATGTCAGTCGTGAGGGTGTACAGCGGGATTTACTTCCCATTGTGGAAGGCTCTTCTGTCACGACCAAGTATGGAGTCATCCATACCGATCACGTACTATTTATTGCGGCTGGGGCCTTTCATGTAAGCAAACCTTCCGATTTGATTCCTGAATTGCAGGGGAGATTCCCGATCCGCGTGGAATTGCAGTCACTCACCAAGGAAGATTTTACGCGCATCCTGAAGGAGCCAAAGAACGCCTTGACCAAGCAGTACCAAGCCTTATTTGCGGCTGAGGAAGTTTATTTAGACTTTACGGACGAGGCTATCGATGAGATTGCGAGCCTTGCCTTTTTGATCAATCAGGAGGTAGAAAATATCGGTGCACGACGATTGCATACCGTGATGAGTCACCTGCTCAACGATTTCCTTTTTGAAGTACCGGACTTGATTGGACCCAATTCCAAGATTCGCATTACCAAGGAAATGGTGCAGGAGCGCCTCAGCACCTTGGTGAAAAATAGAGACCTTTCCCAGTACATCCTGTAATTCGAATTACGAACTGATGGAATACGCTTCGTTACTTGCGAAAAGTAACCGATCGGGTACTTATTTTTTAGGACTATCCCACCAAGCAAAGGTGCAAGTATCTCGGCTCAACTCTTTCCAATGGGTTGTAGATAGGGAAAATGCAAATTGACCTGAGGTAGGTAAATTGTCTAATTTCACTCCGAGTAAATTGATCAATTCAGTAAGTCCAGGGTTGTGCCCTACGAGTACCAAGGTTTGGATTTGATCCGATTGGGACTGAATGAATCGCAGTAAATGATCTTCAGTAGCATGGTAAAGGGATTTTTCCCAGTGGATTTTTTCCTCTGGGTACCCAAGCACTTCGGCGGTCATGCAGGCGGTTTGCTTGGCCCTTTTGGCAGTGGAGGAGCAGATGAGGTTTACGGTGATCCCTCGATTTTTTAAGGAAGCAGCCATTTGGGGTGCATCTCGCAACCCTCGTTCGGCCAGTGGGCGCTCAAAATCATCTAACCAAGGATGGTCCCAGGCGGATTTAGCGTGTCGAATCAAAATTATTTTTTTCATTTCTAGATAAAAAAAACGATTATTTTGTTTTTTTTAATCGAATAGTTACATTTATCGCACTTTCAATTCCAATTTATCACAATTTATTATGTTTACCGGGACAGTAAAATTTTACAATGAAGCCAAGGGTTTCGGATTTATCGTTGATGACGAAACTCAAAATGACGTGTTTTTGCACGCTACAGGCTTAGTAGACAAAGTTGCTCAAAACGACAAAGTTACTTACGAAATTAAGGAGGGTAAAAAAGGACCCAACGCCATCAACGTGAAAAAGGCCTAAGTTTTTTATAAATCTTGGATCATGAAATCCTCCAAACCTGTGTTGGAGGATTTTTTTTTGCTCACTAATTCGAAGTGAATTCTTAGTCAAGTTGTTTTGATTCAGAATTCCCAAACTTCTCTTCCCGTAATTTGTTAAGTTTGATGTACGCTTAAAAAAGGTGGTTAATTCTTGTTAACAAGTATATCCTAAAGAAAAGATAGGCGTTAAAATTGAGGTGAAAAATCCAAAATCTGGAACAGTTAAATGCGATAACTATGAGTAAAAAACAATTCTTTCTTGGGGTCCTCGTGGCCGCTTTGGTGGGTGGAGTCGTGGCAGTAGCGGGAGTGAGTTTTTTGATGCGACCGCAAAATGCCAGCACCTTTGATGAGAAGCAAAAATCTAGTTTTGTCAACTTATTGGGTGGAGAAAACTTCACGGTACCTGATGGAATCAACTTTATTGCCTCCGCAGAATTGGTTACTCCTGCAGTGGTGCACGTGAAAAGCCAAGTGTCTTTTTCGCCTCGTTCCCGTACACAACGGGATCCATTTCAAGAGTTTTTTGGGTTTCCACAGCCTGAAGCAGGTCCACGGAATCCAGGCGGAGACATGCCGATCAGTTCGGGTTCTGGGGTAATCATCTCCCCCGACGGATACATTGTCACCAACAATCACGTGATTGAAGGCGCTACCCGAGTGGATATTTCTTTGGATAACAACAAGCGCTACGAAGCGACTGTGGTGGGAACGGATCCAACGACCGATTTGGCCTTATTGAAAATTGAGGGGGATAACTTCCCCTTTATCAAGTTTGGTGATTCTGACCAAACCAAAATAGGCGAGTGGGTACTGGCCGTAGGCAACCCATTTGATCTAAATTCTACTGTTACTGCCGGTATCATCTCTGCGAAGGCTAGAAACATTGGCATTCTTCGTGGAGTAGAAAACAACCTTCAAATTGAATCTTTTCTCCAAACAGACGCCGTGGTCAACCCAGGCAATTCGGGAGGAGCCTTGGTGAATTTGGCAGGTGAACTTATTGGAATCAATACCGCCATCGCTTCGAGCACGGGCACCTTTAATGGGTATTCCTTTGCTGTACCGAGTTCTTTGGTAAAAAAGGTGATGGACGATTTGTTGAATCATGGAGCAGTACAGCGCGGACTTTTGGGTGTACAAATCCAGGA
>CAYNIK010000107.1:0-5045 GCA_964397145.1 uncultured Limnohabitans sp. | reverse complement strand
ATGCCTGCCTGTCACGCAGGAGGTCGCGGGTTCGAGTCCCGTCCATTCCGCATCAAAGTCCCTAATTTCTTAGGGACTTTTTTGTTTTAAGGGGTTTAATTTTTTAAAGACTTAGTTGGGTAGATCCAATTTTCTTTTCATTCTTCTTTTTTGCGTGTTTTTAAGGTATGTTAAACCGCTTTCCGGACCTCTAATTCCCTCAAAAATTCCATCGGAGATTAAGACTTATCCTTATATTTGTTCTTCAAAAATTTACGGAAATGGTCTTAGAATTTGAAAAACCCATTGCTGATTTAGAGCAAAAGTTGCAGGAGATGAAGGAGTTGGCAAAAGGGAGAAATATCGACCTAAGCAAGGACATTGACTCATTAGAGGGTAAAATTTTGGCTTTGAAAAAGGAAACTTTTGCAAACTTGACGCGCTGGCAGCGGGTACAACTTTCGAGGCATGCGGATCGCCCTTACGCTTTAGATTACATCTACGAGATCACCAACGATTTTATTGAATTGCATGGAGATCGAAGTGTAAAGGATGATAAAGCAATGATCGGCGGCTTAGGTGATATTGATGGTCGAACAGTGCTATTTATAGGTCAGCAAAAAGGTAGAAATACAAAGCAGCGCCAAGAGCGAAATTTTGGCATGGCCAACCCAGAGGGATACCGCAAGGCGCTCCGCCTGATGAAAATGGCTGAAAAATTCAATAAACCCATTGTTACGCTCATTGACACTCCTGGTGCTTTTCCAGGTTTGGAAGCAGAAGAAAGAGGGCAAGGGGAAGCCATTGCTCGAAATATCAAAGAGATGTTTATGCTCAAAGTACCCGTGATCTGCATCATCATTGGGGAAGGTGCATCTGGTGGGGCCTTGGGTATTGCAATTGGAGATAAAGTTTTCATGTTAGAAAACACCTGGTATTCGGTTATCTCACCCGAATCCTGTTCTTCCATTCTTTGGAGGTCTTGGGACTACAAAGAACAAGCAGCAGAGGCACTTAAGTTGACTGCTACAGACATGAAATCCAATGGTCTAGTAGACGATATCATTCCAGAACCACTTGGAGGAGCGCATAAAGACCTCAAAGGGATGGCAAAAACATTGAAGGAAGTAATTAACCAAGCCTTAAAAGAGTTGGACGCAATCGAAGCGGATCAACGTATTTCCCAGCGAATAGAAAAGTTCTGTGCCATGGGTGTGGTAGTAGAGTAAGGTTTAGATCTTCTTTCAATTGCTCGTTAGTCAAGTTTGTTCGTCTTCATTGGGTACATTCTCAGTGCTATAATTCATTTACATGGAGCTTTTCACCGTAGATACTGGATTTTTTAAATTGGATGGAGGAGCCATGTTTGGTGTGGTTCCCAAGTCTATTTGGTCTCGGACCAATCCTGCCGATGAAAACAACCTGTGTACCTGGGCAATGCGCTGCTTACTTGTATCAGAGGGCAATCGATTGGTTTTAATCGATAATGGCATTGGAGATAAGCAAGATGCTCGCTTCTTTTCCCATTATTACCTGCATGGAGAAGCTAGCCTTGAGAAAAGTTTACGGCAATTGGGAGTACATCCTACCGACATTACCGATGTTTTTTTAACGCATCTACACTTTGACCATTGTGGAGGTAGTGTTAAATATGGTTCCCATGGACAATACGAATTGACCTTCCCTAGGGCAAAGTATTGGACCAATGCGGACCACTGGAACTGGGCGACAAAACCAAATCCCCGAGAAAAAGCCTCTTTTTTAGAAGAGAACATACTCCCGCTGCAAGAGCATGGGGTTTTGGACTTTTTAGATCTTTATCAAAAATCCCTATTTCCTGGTTTTGATTTCCTCACCATGGATGGGCATACTGACAAGCAAATGCTGCCCAAACTCCAGTACAAGGGTCGAACACTGGTATTTATGGCGGATTTACTCCCTTCGGTGGGACACTTCCCGCTTCCCTATGTGATGGGCTACGACACCCGTCCTTTGCTCACGCTACAGGAAAAGCAGGCCTTTTTGGAAGAAGCAGTTCGTGAAAACTATCTCCTCTTTTTTGAGCATGATGCAATCCACGAATGCTGTACCGTGAAAATGACGGAAAAAGGGGTGCGGGTAGATCAAACGTTTCGATTAGATGAACTCTAAGCCTACTGTAGGTCTAGCCCTTTCAGGAGGAGGGGTGAGAGGTATTTCTCACCTCGGAGTATTGAAAGCACTCAATGAGGCGGGAATTTTTCCTAATCAAGTTAGTGGAAGTTCGGCAGGTGCTATTGTGGGCGCCATGTATTGTCAAGGATATACACCAGATGAAGTCTTGAAGATTGTAGTTGAAACGAATTATTTCAAGCTAATGCGCCCTGCAATTTCTTGGAAAGGCTTGTTTAATTTGGAAAGTTTGGCTCAACTCTTGAAAACTTACTTACCTCACAATGACTTTTCTGCCTTAAAAACTTCCCTAAACGTAGCAGCTACCGATATTGGCAAGGGGGAAGTAGTCTACTATAATTCCGGAAAGTTGATTGAGCCCATTCTGGCATCCTCTTGCATTCCCGGAATGTTTGAGCCAATTGCCTACGATTCCCGCTACCTTGTGGATGGAGGAGTATTGAATAATTTACCCGTAGAGCCCTTAAAGGGAATAAGTGACGTAGTCATTGGGGTCAATTGCAATCACTTGCCCGAACTGGGAAAGGTACGCAACGTAAAAAATCTGTTGGAACGGGCGGTCATGATGAATATGAATTTCAATGTCTACACCCGGAAAGGGGCATGTGACTATTTTATCGAAGCGCCTGGTTTGGGTAAATATGGTGTTTTTGATTTGAAGAAAGCCCCCGAACTGTTTCAAGCCGGTTACCAACAAGCCCTACGGGTGATGGAAGCCAATCCTTCTTTACTCGAACTAAAATCTCAAACCAGTAATTAATCCAGCGAACTATGATGAAGTTACTTTCCAAATTTATTTTCTGGGTTGCAGGATGGCGAATGCAACCCAATTGGCCTGCAGGTGTGAAAAAGGCAGTTTTAATTGCCATTCCCCATACTTCCAATTGGGATCTACTCTATGCCCGTTGCGCCTTTTACCTCATGGATATTCCCGTGCGCTTTACCATTAAAAAAGAGGTGATGGTGGGCCCCTTGGGTTGGCTATTGTCCGGATTAGGAGCGATTCCCATTGATCGGAAACGGATTCCTGGTGGAAAGAAACAAACCTATACGGAGGCCATGATTCAAATGCTCAACGAGCGGGAGGATTTGGTGGTCATGGTGACTCCCGAAGGTACGCGTAGTTCAGTAAGTAAATGGAAAACAGGTTTTTACCATACTGCACTTGGAGCGAATGTTCCCATCGTAATTGGCTACCTGGATTACAAAAAGAAGGAAGCTGGGATAGGGCCTTGTATGTATCCAAATGGGGAAATGGAAGCCCAAATTGAGGAACTAAAAGCATTTGGTAAAACCGTTGTGCCCAAATATCCTGAAAAAGGGATTCGCTAAGCATTGCTAAAATCCTACCTAGTTTTGGAGGTCTTTCTTGTTAGCTACTTGCTAGCGCTTTAAGCCCTGCAGCTTGTCGTATATTTTATTTCGAAGTTTATTGAATACCTGTGTGCGTTCCTTTTCTCCTGCACCACTCATAAGTGATGATCGCTTGATTAAATTTTTCATATTTCCATAGACTTCTTCATTGAATCCCTTGTCTGTAGATCCTACAAAATAGAGTATGCTATGGTTGAGGTAGGTAATTTTGGTGTCTCCAATTTCTGCGAGTAGGGTGTTGTCACCAGAGATTATGTCATTTTGATAGAGTAGGTATTCTCCACATTCTGTAGTAGGGGCTTGTCCTAATCCTGACTTTAGACCTTCAGCGGCCATTTTTTCAAGATGTGCTACTACTTCTAAAAGGCTGTTGTAAATCAGTTGGGTAGTTTCTGCATCTTGGATTAATCCCATTTCATGGTAGGTTTCAATTTGCCTTAACGTCGTATTTAGCGTGTCTTTATTCCAGATTTCAGTACCAGGTACTTTGAGGTAAGCTTGAAGAATTCGTTGTGCTAAGTTTTCATAAGTTCTGAGCTGCTTTGTATCCAACGAAAATCTTTCAAGTTGCAGCTGTCCTGATGGTAGAATTGAGTTTGTCCAAAAAAAGATTTTGAAACTTGCGAGAACTGGATGAAAGAAATGATGGAAGGGGGGTAAATCCTTGATTAAAAAGTAGAGGTGTCTTTTGGGGTAGCTATTGATGTAATGCAATTGCTTGATCATTTCTATCATCCAGTGCGCTAGTGCGTCTTTTCGTGGTGTCGAAGAGGAGGATTTAAATACGATTGAATCAGTTTTTAAGCATAGAAACTCATCCAATGAAATGTTAAACTCCTGGCAGAGCAAACTGATTTCGTCAAAGTCGAGTAGTTTTTCCCCTCGAATTCTTCGATAGGCACTATCCAAACTCACCTTGAGTGTAGCTGCAACTTCTGCAGCTAAGGAAGAGTAGGGAGGGACAACTGGCTTTAGCCGTTGAAAAAACTGGGCTTGTGTATTCATTAAAAGTCAGAAAAAAATAAGGGTAGAACAAAAAATTAAGTAGTCAAATAAATTAAAAATAATTGATTTATGAACTACAAAATAGAATAAATATAAAAAATAAAAGTTTAAATTGTTTTAAATAAATACCTCAACGAATTGAATCCAAGTAAAACGAAAAGCTTACTTGGCTTTCGTTTTACTTGAAGAGGGTATTGAAATTAAAATTTACCGAGTTAGTGGGGAAGGAATCACTGGCAAACTTTCCATTCCTTGTTCAGATACTGCTTGCACGGCAAAGAAGTAATTGTCCTTACTGTAAGGAAGTTTAATGCTAGTCTCTTCGGTATAAAACTTTTTCTCCCACATAGAAGAGGAGGTTTCCCGCATTAGTACAAAATACCCTTTCACCTTTCCATGGAGTGGGGCTTTCCAAATCAGGGAAGTGGAATTACTTAGTCCGCGGACATCAATCTTGACTTCCTGTGGCATGCTTGGAGCATGGGCCAAAGATGCGGCTGTTGCAAGGTTTACTG
>CAYNIK010000106.1:2980-5072 GCA_964397145.1 uncultured Limnohabitans sp. | reverse complement strand
GATACCTGAAGGCTCGTTTGATTGCTTTGTCCCAGCGTTTCTAATGTGAAAAATAGGCTAACTAGGAGGAAGAAGTAGTTCATGTTAATGCAGCTGTAGCGTGACGAATGATCTTTCTAGTTGGGGTATACGCAAACGCGGGTTTAAAGTAGATCTTTTTTGGGACTTCGTACTTTCCCAAGATTTGCCCAAGTCCGACTTCGAGTGCAAGTCGTTTGGTTTCTTCGCTAGTTCCCTCCACATACAAGACCAATTGCTCTCCTAGGCGATTGTCTTTTTCCCCAAACAAAAAATAGGAGCTTCCTGGGCAAGTTTCCTCGAGTAGAGGAGCAATTCGACGTTCCAATTGTTCGGGAAAAAGCTTGATTCCTCCAGAATTTACCACAAAATCAGCCCTTCCCAACCAAGTGAATGTATTTTTTGACCGAAGTTCAATTGTGTCATTCGTCTGTATTTTTTCCGCTCCACTCATCGGAGATAGGATCCAAAGGCAGTCTTGCTCATTGACCCCGATGCTTACTCCCGGGAGGGCTTGGTACACCAATTCACCTGCTTCGATGGGGGCCAAAGCAATGTGTGAGACGGTTTCGGTCATTCCAAAGGATTGCCAAGCTCGAATTCCCTGTTGAACCAGCCCTTGCTGGGTTTTATGGGGCAAGGCTGCACCTCCAATCAGCACATGGGGTATGGACTGGAGTAGTTTTTTGCTCTTTTCTTCAGCCAATATCGCTTCCACTTGCAGGGGAACTAGCGCAACGAAGCTAAATTGGACCTCCAGGCTCAGTAGCGGGTTTGCACTTGGCTCCACCAAAGTGATTGGGCAATCCCAAACTAGGGCGCGTACCAGCATCATTTTTCCTGCGATAAAGGCGGGATTTAAGCAGCAGAGCAGATGTGAACGGTTAGTTGTCTCGAAAAAGGCCCCAGTGGCGGTGGCGCTGGCTTCCATTTGGGTTCGGCTGAGAACTTGCAACTTGGGTGCTCCGGTAGATCCAGAGGTCTGTTGGGTGAATGTTTCCTGTCCTGCCAACCAATCTCGACAGAATGTGAAGGCTACCTGAGCAAATTCCGGAAGTTCCTCCAAGTTGGGGAGAGCCTGGCTTTTGCTGTAGTGGTAAGACTGGTAGCGAAGTTCAAACATGCGGGTGGTTGAGATGAGAAAGGAAACTGTATCCTTAACAAATTTCGTCAGCTTCGGTTAACTTGCACAAAAATGTGATTTTTAAATCAAACGATCATGATTAACTGGATTACTGCCAAGGAATACGAGGACATCACCTATAAAAAGTGCAATGGCGTAGCGCGAATTGCGTTTAACAGACCTGACGTGAGGAATGCATTTCGTCCCAAAACCACTGCTGAATTGTACGACGCCTTCTACGATGCACAGGAAGATACTTCCATTGGGGTCATTTTGCTTTCGGGAGAGGGACCTTCTTCGAAAGATGGGAAATGGGCTTTTTGCTCCGGTGGAGACCAGCGTGCGAGAGGGCACCAGGGCTACGTTGGAGACGATGGCTACCATCGGTTGAATATCTTGGAAGTGCAGCGACTGATCCGTTTCATGCCCAAGGTGGTCATCGCTGTGGTGCCTGGATGGGCCGTAGGAGGAGGGCATAGCCTTCATGTAGTTTGTGACCTTACACTTGCCAGTGCGGAGCACGCCATATTCAAGCAAACGGATGCCGATGTAACGAGCTTTGATGGGGGGTACGGATCAGCCTATTTAGCCAAGATGGTGGGTCAGAAAAAAGCACGTGAAATTTTCTTCCTAGGAAGAAATTATTCTGCTCAGGAAGCCTTCGATATGGGTATGGTGAATGCCGTCATCCCACATGCTCAACTGGAAGATACGGCCTACGATTGGGCCCAAGAAATTCTCGCCAAATCACCAACTTCCATCAAGATGCTCAAGTTTGCAATGAACTTAACCGACGATGGGATGGTGGGCCAACAGGTCTTTGCTGGAGAAGCAACACGCCTGGCTTACATGACCGAAGAAGCCCAAGAAGGGCGTAATGCATTTCTTGAAAAGAGAAAGCCTAATTTCAAGAAAATCAAATGGATACCTTAATTTAGATAAAGTAAAAAA
>CAYNIK010000106.1:0-2880 GCA_964397145.1 uncultured Limnohabitans sp. | reverse complement strand
TCCAAGCTGATTAATTTTTTGCTTTTCGCTACCAAGTCAAAAACTTTAAATGCCACCTCAGGATCAAAACCCATCGGAGAAGGAGCCGATACTCCAGGGGCAAAGGCAGAAGAAAATCCATCCATATCTACACTCAAGTAAATCGCATCTACTCGATCCAAAAACCAGTGAATTTGTTCCTCGATGTATTCCCAATGCTGCAATCGAAAATCTTCCATGACCAAATACTTGGCCTGGACTTGATCTGCAGTTTGAAAAAGGGATTTGGGATTAACAGCACGCTGGATTCCCAGAGCGAGGTAATGAAATTGGTCGGGGTAGTTGCTGGCTAACTGGTAGAAAGGAGAACCTGAATGTCCTTTTCCATCCACCAAAGGGCGCAAGTCAAAGTGTGCATCCAGGTTGATGATGCCTAATTTTTTCCCCTGCTCCTGCGAATACTTTAAAACTGCTGACCCGTGTGCGAAAGCCAAATCGTGTCCTCCACCTAGCCAAACTGGGAAATGAGCGCTTTGTAAGAGCCCGTAAGTAAGTTCAGTAATTACCTGATGAGATGCTTCCAAATCCCCATCCCAGGTAAAAACATCACCATAATCGAAAAGAGGAAGATTGACCGGAAGATGATGTGCGAGGGAACCCAGGCACTTGCGGATGGAAGTTGGGCCCTCTAGGGTACCCAATCGGCCTTGGTTTCTTTTGACTCCTTCTTCGCCAGCATAACCCAAGATGCCCACCTTTTGAGCTGAACTTTGGTCAAAAGCCAAGTTGGCAAGGGTACGGACCGCCTGGTGCCAATACTCCACTTGATTGGATTGTCTTCCCGTCCATTGGGAGGGTGTTGGATTCTGGTGCAGATTCATCGGAGAAATAGGTTTGGATTTAATTTACAAATCTACAAAAATTGTAGACTTTTCCTATTTTGGTAAAAGGAGGCCTGTATTGGATTATTTAGGGGATAAGCTGATCAATAACTCGATCTTCCACGAGTTGTGGGATAGTGACTAGCAATTGAGGGCTGCGGTCCATTTCACGCTGTATGGCTTCGATGGAACCGCTATTCCGCGCCCAGGCCCGTCTGGCGATGCCATTGTTTACGTCAAAGAAGAGCATGGATTGGAGTCGCTGTGCTGCGGCCTCGCTGCCATCGAGCACAAGACCAAAGCCTCCGTTGATGACTTCTCCCCAGCCCACACCACCGCCGTTGTGGATGGACACCCAGGTGGCACCTCGGAAACTGTCACCAATCACGTTGTGAATGGCCATATCTGCGGTGAATCGGCTACCATCGTAGATGTTGCTCGTTTCCCGGTAGGGGGAATCCGTTCCACTTACGTCGTGGTGATCCCGACCCAATACCACTGGAGCAGAAATCCTTCCCGCAGCAATGGCCTCATTGAAGGCTGCGGCAATTTTGGCTCTACCTTCCGCATCTGCATAGAGGATACGGGCTTGGGAACCCACCACCAGGCGATTCTTTTCGGCTTCCTCAATCCAGGTAATGTTGTCCTGAAGTTGCTGCGCGATGCTTGCAGGCGCTGTGTGAAGTAGCCCTTTCAATATTGCTGCAGCGATCAAGTCGGTGGTTCGGAGGTCAGCAGCAGATCCGGAGGTGCAGACCCAGCGAAACGGCCCAAATCCATAGTCAAAGCACATTGGACCTAAAATATCCTGCACGTAACTCGGATAACGAAAATCAATTCCATTGCTTGCCATCACTTCTGCGCCAGCACGGGAGGCTTCCAGTAAAAAGGCATTCCCATAATCGAAAAAATAAGTACCTCTTTCCACATGGCGGTTGATAGCTGCAGCTTGCCGTCGCAAAGATTCCTGCACCTTTTGTTTGAAGGCCTCAGGATCTTCCACCATCAGCTGGTTGGATTCTTCGAAAGATAGACCCACTGGATAGTATCCACCAGCCCAAGGGTTGTGGAGGGAGGTTTGGTCCGAACCGAGTTCCACTAGGATACCTTCCTGATCCAATCGCTCCCAAACATCCACCACATTGCCCAGGTAGGCGATGGAGACAACCTCTTGCGCGGATTTGGCTTTATTTACACGGGCTACAAGTAAATCTAGGTCTTCTATGAGTTCGTCTACCCATCCTTGGTCATGGCGCTTGTGAGCCGCTGCAGGGTTGATTTCAGCGCAAATGGTAACGCAACCTGCGATATTCCCTGCCTTGGGTTGCGCTCCGGACATGCCTCCTAGGCCTGCAGTGAGGAAAAGTTTGCCCTTGGGAGCGATTTCCGTTCCCAACTTCTTTCGAAAGGCATTCATCACGGTGATCGTAGTCCCGTGAACGATCCCCTGAGGTCCGATGTACATGAAAGAACCTGCGGTCATTTGTCCGTATTGGGTGACACCCAGGGCATTGAAGCGTTCCCAGTCCTCCGGTTTGGAGTAGTTGGGAATCATCATCCCGTTGGTCACCACCACGCGTGGAGCATCCTTGGAAGAGGGGAAAAGCCCCAGAGGATGCCCTGAGTAGAGGTGAAGCGTCTGCTCCTCGGTCATTTCGGACAGGTACTTCATGGTAAGTAGGTACTGAGCCCAGTTTTGAAAAACTGCTCCATTGCCCCCGTAGGTAATCAATTCCTCTGGATGCTGTGCTACGGCAGGATCCAAGTTGTTCTGAAGCATGAGTTGGATGGCTGCTGCTTGTGCGCATTTTGCAGGGTATTCGGCTATGGGTCTAGCCTTGAGCGGATAGTCAGGCATGAAGCGGTACATATAAATCCGCCCGTATGTCTTCAGTTCCTCCCAAAATTCTGGAGCCAGCGTTTCGTGCCATTCCCTTGGGAAATAGCGTAAGGCGTTCCGTAAAGCCAACTTTTTCTCATCGATCGACAACAGGTCTTTGCGCTTGGGCGCATGGGATAT
>CAYNIK010000105.1:0-5102 GCA_964397145.1 uncultured Limnohabitans sp. | reverse complement strand
AACAGTTTGACATTCATGGCATACCCGTGTTGATTGAGAAAAAACACTACATGTTTTTGATGGGAATGCAGATTGATTTCTTTGAAGGAGACGAGGCCCGGGGCTTTACTTTTATCAACCCGGACATTCCGAAGCGACACGATCTTTGATTGCGAAAAAGAAAGATCAAATCGAATTTGAAAATTGGATTTTTTGCTCAACTACTAGAAAACATTCTTTGAAGTTCACCTAAGTGAGCGGTGGACCGTGGACTGTCGTCTGTGGTCGATTGTCCGCAGTGAATGAAAAGCAGATTGAGCCTTGGAGACCTTGCGGATAATCCAATTAAAAATCCTCAAACCCAGGCTTTACCTGATCCCAAAAAGCATCTAGCGCGATAATTCGAGGTTTGAGAAAAGAAATGATTTTTGGCCAGTCATTCGAATCAAGCACATTCACCCCTTCCAAAACACATTCTATTTTGGAAACGGGTTGCCCCATCTCGTTTTCTACATGCAACTTCCAGGCCCATTCCTCTTTCAGGCATCCTTCTAGAATCTTTTTGAGTTGCCCAAACTGGTCAAGTAACAATTCCTGCATTTCTAAGTCTGAATGCCCCAATTCGATTCCTATGGAAGCAAATTCCCGCTCAGCCCGCATCCGGAAATAAATATCCTTTACTCCAGTCTTGTAATTGGGCCAATTGGTTCTTCTACCATAAGAATTTGGAACAGGCTTCATGTATTGTCCAAAAGCAATCCAAAATTCCGTTCGAATTTTCGAGAGTTCCGCTCGGGTATACATGATTTACCTAGGAAAAATCTTCCGGATAGGAAACGCACACACCCGAGAAGTCGACCAATCCACCAATGGCAGGCTGGTGTTTTTTGAGAGTAATGCGGATTTTACTTGCTTGAGGATATGCAGCTCGGATGTCTTGAATGATGCCATAGCCCAAGTGCTCGAGCAATTGCACCCGATGTTCCATTCGTGACTTCACCAACTGGTAAAGTTGGGCGTAATCTACGGTACCTTCGATTCGATCCGTAAGCATCGCGTCTTCAAAGTCGGTATCGAGCTCCAAGTTTACCAGAAATCGGTTGCCGAGCACACGTTCTTCTGGATACATCCCATGGTATCCAAAAAACTCCATGCCTTCCAACAATACTTTTCCCATTAGTCAAATTGGTCAAAAAAAGAACCTGCCCCGCTATCGCCCTTTTCCTCCTTCTTTTTTTCGTCAACCTCAGGGGAAGGTGATTCTTGAATAGGTGCAGCTTCCGCTTGGATTTCCTCTTGAACTACCTCTTCTTCTTCAACGAGTTCTTCTTCCTCCACATACTCCTCCTCCTGCTCAGGACCCTCCTCCTCTTGGAGTGCTATTTCTTCTAAGGAATCCTCCACCTCATCCTCCTGTACCTCATCCTGTGTTACTAGAATTTCTTCTTCATGGAAGCTGTAGTTTTCTTCTGCTGAAATAAATTCTTCCTCCTCCGTGCTTACTGCTACACTACTTACTTCTTCTTCAAAAATTACAGGCTCTGGCTCTACTTGCTGCGGTTTTTCAATTGCTACTTCCTGTCGAACAGGTGCTGCCTGACTTGTTGGAGCAAGGTTGGCTGCATTAGCTGCTGAGAAATGATTGGAACGAGATAGTTCTTCCACTGCCCGCTGGTATGCTTTTGGATCAATACGAGCAAAATGAGTTTCAGAAAGATCTATTTGATTCAATGCATCTTGAGACAATCTACGCAAACTCTTGACCAAGGCTTCGCGCTGCTCTACTAGCCCCTCATAACTCTTGACCAAGCCTTTGATGTTTTCAGACAGGGAGCGCATGGTTTCTTTCGCACTTTCTTCGGCAGCAGTCGTCACAATCCGTGCTTGTTCAGCAGAATAGGCGCCCAATTCTGCAGCATAGCGCTGTGCATCCCTCGTGGTTTCTTCAGCAATTTGGTTGGCTTCGCCGATGATTTGATCTGCAGCCTCTGTTGCCTCTGTGATGATCGCTGCACCCGTATCTTCAGCTGTTTTGAGTGTTCGGAACAAAGAGTCTTCTACATCCTTGAGTCGCTTGGCTTCTCCCTCTACCTGTTGCAAGCGACTTCTTAGATCCAAATTTTCTTGATTGATTTGTTCCATGATCACACTCATTTCTTCTAAGAAATCGGTAACCTGTTTTTTTTCATAACCTCTAAAGGCGATTTCAAATGTTTTTTGCCGAATGGCGGTAGGGGAAATTTTCATAAGGTTTGCGCTTCAATTTGCCAAATAGCTATCGTCCGGTCGTCGGAAACCGAGACAATAACACCAGAATAGGTACTCCAAAAGACTTTATTGATCGAGGTACCATGACCTGCATTCCTCGCCTTGTCAATGACTTTAACCAGGTTTCGGTGGCTCATGTCCCATATTTTGAGTGATTTATCCATGGAACAAGTCACTAGGTACTGACCGTCTTCACGGAAAGATAAATAATTAATGGCATACAAATGCGCCACTATGTTTTCTTCTAGAAAATAGCTGTTTGTGTTCCAGAATTTTAAGCAGGCATCCCGAGCCCCTGAAACCAGCACTTTTTCATCAGGGCTGTAGCCCAAGGCAAAAACCGAATTGGTATGCCCTTCCAAACGAGCCAAGGGGGCAGTATCCTGACCAAGATCCAAAATCTGAATGCTGTGGTCACTGAATCCCAAGGCAAGCTGCTTTTTTAATGGAGCCAACGCCAGTACTCGAATGGATTTTTCAGCTAGTTTGACATGCCGTTTGATGGCTCGAGCTTCGAGATCCACCACAAAAAGCACTCCATCCCCAGTGGCTACAAACAACTCATTGCCGAAGACTTTCAAGTCAAAAATAGCTGCTGCGCCCAGTTTCAAACTCCAGCTTTCTTTCTTTTTGACCAAGTCTATCACGTGAATTCCCTCGTAATTGTGCCCAACAATCAAAGTGCTTCGTTTGGGATCTACTTCAAGGGCATAAATCGAGTGGGGAAGCCTAGCCAGTAAAGTTCCATCCTTTGGATGATCCAAATCCCACTCCACGACCATCCCGTCTCCCGCCCCCGTGTAAAAATAACGCGGATCAGCTCCTTCCTTCAAGGCATAAATACAGTCATTGTGTCCAGTAAGGCTATGTAATTTATTTACTTGGATTTTTGACATATATTCGAGGATCACTCTTGGCAGCGCCTTTGGGGCCTATGCAAACAAAAATAGAAAAAATTGATTCTTCCTCAGCCTTGGCTGTGAAGATAATCGACTCCTTTTCCGAAAAAGAATTGGAATTTTTGAGCTTTCGGGAGAAACTATCCTTTGCTAACATTTCCCATCCGGAGAAAAAAAAGGAATGGGGTACAGCTAGACTTGCGATCCAAGAGGCCCTTGATCACTTGCAGGTCCCCTACCCTGGCTTCTACAAGGATGAACATGGCAAATCCCAGTCCATGAATGGCCAAGGGTTTGTTTCGCTGACCCATACCCGAGGCTATGCAGCTGCCATCTACCACCGAGAACTTCCAGTGGGTATCGATTTGGAAATCATTCGTGAAAAAATTCTTCGCATCGGCACCCGGTTTTTGGCAGAAGAAGAGTTAACCTTTCTTCAACCTCTACCAGCGCATTACACGATGGCCTGGTCAGCAAAAGAGTCCATCTTCAAATGCCATGGAAAAAAAGGAGTTTCTCTAAGAGACAACATCCTTTTGGAGCCCTTTGCTCCTGATGCTACGCTGATTAAAGGGAAAATTCATGGGACAAATTTTGAAGATCATCACTACCAAGTGCAGGTAGAACAAAGCGAAAAGCTTATCTTAACCTACACCATTTGGTAAATCCAGCATTGAACCTGCCTATGAAGACAGCTCCTCTTTTCCTGCTATTCTTTTTGGGATTAAGTTTCCCTACACTTAGCCAAAGTTACACCCAACTTTCTGGAAAAGATGCGGTTAGCAACAGCATCAAAACGCTACCGAGTCTCGTGAAAGAAAAAGGCGTCGTGTTGATTTTTCATGACCCTTCCTGTCCATTTGCCAAACTCTACGAAAGCAGAATCAAAGCACTTCGTGCCAAATTTGAAACACAGGGTATTGGTTTTGTATTGATCAATCCACAAATACAAAACAACGAATCCGAACTGACACGTCTCCGAACGTATATCGATGAAAGCGGGCTCAACATGCCCTATATAGTCGATGAAAAACAACAGTGGACTCAAGTTTTTCAAGCGAGCAAAATTCCAGAAGTATTTGTGCTCGTACCTGGAAAAATGGATCTCGAGCTTGTATTTAAGGGTGCCTTGGACAACAATGCCCAGGTAGAAAGTGTAGTAACGGAGAAATTTCTTGAAATCGCTTTGACGCAGATCCTTCGTGGAGAAAAACCAGCAATTTCCCAGGCGAGAGCCGTAGGCTGCACGATTCGTACTTACTAATCTTCCAAAATACGTAGCAACTCCAATACCTCCTCCACTTTATCTGTTTCACCTAATTTATCGAAGGCGGAAGTGAGGTTTTTCAAAAAACGCATGACAATAGCCAAATGACTGCAAGGGTTAAAAAAAGCAGGCTGAGGTTCGATCTTAAGTTGCTCCAAGTAATTGGAGAGGTCTCCTCTTGAAAAAACAACTCCCTTATTGAAAGCATTGATGTAAAAACTATTTTCCCCTTGACTGTAAATCAGTACAAATAGGTTGGGGAGATTCACTCCATAAATGGGCAATTTTAATTTCTTTGCCACTAGGAGGTAGAGGCTACATAGGCTGATGGGATTCCCTTTCTTGGACTCCAGCACCATGGAAAGCATGCTATTGCTCGGAGAATGAAAATTCTTGGTATTGCCCGAAAATTGGAGCTGCTTAAAAAACACATGATTCAGGATTTTCACCTGATCCATTGGCTGCAAGTCCGAAGAAAAATAGGTCCATGCCTCCACGTAAAGCTGGTGAATGGATGCCTGCAGAGTCTCCAATTCCAAGTCCGGATATTGATAGGTATTCAAAACCCAAAGGCCTTCGAGCAAGTCTTGCTCCTTGGAATCTTTCCAGGCCTTCAATCTTTTTTTGACCAAGTCAAACTGCAGGTCATGTACCAAGTCCTCCAATTCCTTTTGAAGAACAGGATTGAA
>CAYNIK010000104.1:0-5141 GCA_964397145.1 uncultured Limnohabitans sp. | reverse complement strand
ATTTTGCGAAAGCCTCCCGATTAGGGAGGCTTTTTTTTATAAAATGACCTCACTGCTCAAGTACATCCAAAGAAAGAAGTCTTGATTCCAGATTTGAAGTGTAGCCAATATAAAATTTGTTGGAGGATCCTAGGTACAACCCGTCGACGAAAAACCTAGCTTAAAAAGTTGTAGTGAAAAAAATAAGGCTCCCCATTTGGGAAGCCTTTGTAGCGAGGACGGGAGTTGAACTTGCCTTCAGCAGGCTCGTTAATTCAGGATTAGGAAGGTTTTTTAAATGAAACTTGTTGTTTGAATTAGTTTTTTTACCAGCTAAACCATCCGATTTCAGTTGATTTATGAGCTAAAATTCACTTCATAATTCTAGCGCCATTTGAATATTGCAACGTTCATAGGGTGTATTGCGTCCAAAGACTTCTACAAATCCTAATTTTCGGTATAAGTTGATGGCAGGAACTAAAATGGTGTTGCTCTCTAGATAAAGTGTTTTTGCACCCATCGACCGGGCTTTCTCTTTTATGGCTTCCCCAAGTATCCACCCAATTTTTTTGCCTTGAGCTTTTGGTGATACCGCCATTTTAGCCAGTTCAAAATCATAGATAGGATCTTCCATTTTAATTAATGCACATACTCCAACTGGCTCTTTATTTAATAAAGCGACTAGAATTTGACCTCCATTTTGTAAAATAAAACTATCTGGATTGTCTAGAGCCTTGTAATCAGATTCTTCCATTTTAAAGTAGGTAGATATCCATTCCACATTTAGATCTCTAAATACTTCTTTGTAAGCGGAGTCGTAGTTGACTATTTCAATTGCATCCATGAATCTAAAATAAGAATGATTTTTTGGTTTCCCAGGCTGCTGAAGGCAGGCCCGTGTCCGCTGCGGATCGGACTTGACCACCGAGGTGGTTTGGAATCGCCGGAATCTAACTTATTCTTTACAAAACATTTTTCGAATAAACTCCCGGCCCACACCGGTCTTCAATTCTTTTTCCCGTTTTAGTGCTTTTGATTTAGATTCATAACTCTCTGTATACACCAGATTCCAAGGCCGATGCCGCTTCGTCCAGTCCTTAGTCCCATTTACATTATGAGAAAGTAGTCTTGATTGCAGATTTGAAGTGTAGCCAACATAAAATTTGTTGGCGGATGGGCTGTACAGAACGTAAACCAAAAACATAGTTAAAAAAAAATAAGTGAAAAAAATAAGGCTCCCCATTTGGGAAGCCTTTGTAGCGAGGACGGGAGTTGAACCCGTGACCTCAGGGTTATGAATCCTGCGCTCTAACCAACTGAGCTACCTCGCCAATTATATTTTCTACTACTACTACTCTTTGGGCTTGAACCCGTGTCCGCCGCGGCGGATATGAATCCTGCGCTCTAACCAACTGAGCTACCTCGCCAAATTTCTTTTTCCATTTTTAGGGATGTTTCGGATTATTGGTTATCTTCCAAAACATCTTTTTTCCTTTCCTAACACCCAATTCCTAAATGTAAAGTAGGTGATAGGCCCTCAAAACGGAATGCAAATATGAGGGCTTGTCGGCTGAAATGCAAATAGAGAAGGACTTTAGAAATTAAATTATTTGGATTTTTCCTATCAGATTATGCTCACGAACCAATTTGTTGCTGATTATCAATTAAATGCTTCCAAAAAAATAGTCTATACCTATTTGAGTACTGCGAGTGGATTGCAAGAATGGTTTGCGGATGGGGTCCGCATCAATGAGGATAAAAACTACATTTTTAATTTTGATGGGGAAGACCATTTTGCAAAACCAACCACCGTGAAGGCGAATATTCACATTCGCTGGGATTTTTTTGAACCAAAGAACCCAAGTTCTGGAAAAGACACGTTTATCGAATTTAAGTTAGATGAAGCCGAACTTACCCATTCCTTATTTTTGAAAGTAATCGACCAATCCAATTTTTACGAAATGGATGAGCTCGAAGGAATATGGGAAGGGCTAATTTCTAAGTTGAAACAGATTATTGGCGGATAATTCCCTTTCCTTGTTGGCTGTAATCAGCGAGAAATTCCCGTACTTTGTTTGGATTTCTGCAGATGAAAAAACTAGATAAACTTATTCTAGGCTCCTTTTTAGGCCCATTTTTACTCACCTTTTTGGTAGTGGACTTTATTCTGCTGATCGTCAATATGTTAAAGTACTTTGACGAGATTTTTGGTAAAGGCTTGGGCTTTTGGATTTATGCCGAATTGATTGGATACTTTGTAATTAGTATTTCTCCAATGGCGCTGCCATTAGCCATGTTGCTTTCCAGTTTGATGGCTTTCGGGAATTTGGGTGAGCACTTTGAATTGACAGCCATCAAAGGCAGTGGGATTTCCCTTACTAGGGCCATGCGACCAATCGGTATATTCGCTGTAGGCCTGACAATCTTGGCTTTTTTATCCAATAATTACCTAGTTCCCAAGGTCAATCTCAAGACTTTTTCCCTGCTTTACGATATCCGTATGAAAACGCCCTCTTTGGATATCAAGGAAGGGGTCTTTTATTCAGGGATTCCAAATTTTAGCATTAAGGTCAATAGGAAATTGGATGAGGTTCGCCTCAAGGATATCATCATTTACAACCATGCCGAGGGTCAAGGAAATCTGAATGTGACTTTGGCAGATTCTGGTCGAATGGAGACCTTCAACAACGAAACCTACATGCGCTTGACTTTGTATGCAGGTCAAAGTTACAAGGAGGCAAGATCTACCCGAGGTATTTCCGAGGCACCAGTCGAATTTTCTCGGACCGCCTTCAAAGAAAATGTGATGGTATTTGACTTGTCTGCTTTTCAGCTAAACCGAACTCCTGAAAATCAATGGTCTACCAATCGCGCAATCAAAACCATTGAAGAGATTCGGTATGGGCTTGATTCCTTGCATTTAATTGTCAATGATTTGAAGTACCAAAACTTCATTACTGCGGCTAGTATCTATCCTTTTTTTACCAAAAACAGAAAGCTAGATCCTTCCCCTGAAATTCTTGCTGAAAAAGCACGATTTGATACCTTGAGACGTGTGCGTATCCTAGAGGAACAAGCCTTAGAAGACAGTATTGACTCAGTCAATCGTGCGGTTTCGTCCGATTCCTCGGCAAAGGATAGCACCTCGGAGGTTCCATTGGAAAAGGGAACTGTTGTCATTGAAACCGTTCAACCAGATTCGGAAATTTCATTACGTAAAAAATTAGCAGCTAAACAGTTAGGGTTTTCTGATACCCTTAGCTCCACTGAGGCTACACCGGATACGTTGGTTACGGCCCCAGCCAAACTCCTGAATTTCCGTACGGAGCCGCTTACTGCCAAGGAGAAAGCATTGCTTGATTCCATGTTTTACGAGCGGGGCTACATCAGCAATGCTTACACGCTTGCGTTAAATAACGCGCGGAACCTTAAAAACTCATTTAATGTCAAAATGAGTCAGGTGGATGGACAGGTTCGTGAATTCCGTCGATATGAAATTGCATGGTACCAAAAATACAGCCAGGCCATTGCCTGTTTTGTCATGTTCTTGATTGGCGCTCCTTTAGGAGCAATTATTAAAAAAGGAGGCCTTGGAATGCCGGTTTTGATATCCATACTTTTCTTTATCCTGTTTTACATGCTGACCATTACAGGGGAGAAGTGGGCCAAAGAAGGGGTAACGGATCCACTTTTTGGAACAATTTTTTCAAACCTATGCTTGTTGCCTTTTGGGTTGTTCTTTTTGAGGCAAGCTAGAAAAGATGCACGCTTATTTGAATCTGATTTTTATGCAGGTATCCAAAAGAAGTTGATGAATTTTCTACCCAGAAAGCGGTCCCTTTGACTTAATTCTTTTATTATTAAATTTTAACCCTTACATTTGTCCTTATTTTACAAAATTTAGCTAAACATGTATTTAACACCAGAGAAAAAACAAGAGTTGTTTAAAAATCATGGACGGTTAAAATCTGCTACAGACACAGGTTCTCCTGAGTCACAGATTGCCCTCTTTTCACACCGCATCCAGCATTTGACTCAACATTTGAAGTCAAACAAAAAGGATCACTCTTCCAGATTGGGATTGATGAAGTTGGTTGGAAAGAGAAGAAGTCTCCTAGACTACCTCCATAAAAGAGATATCGAGCGTTACAGAGCAATTATTGCTGAGCTCGGAATCCGTAAATAATTCGAGAGTAAGGTTCTCTTTGGTGAGAACCTTACTTTTTTCTTTTTTAGCTACTGACCGTATATTTTTTATTAAGAAGTTTAATTCTACACGTTTATATGTTACCAAACTTGATCACCAAGACCATTACCTTACAGGATGGTAGAGAAATTAGTATTGAAACCGGTGCTTTAGCCAAACAGGCAGACGGTTCAGTTGTAGTGCGGATGGGTAAAGCGATGCTGTTGGCTACAGTAGTTGCGAAGAAAGATGCTTTAGAAGGAGTAGACTTTTTGCCTTTATCTGTGGATTACCAAGAGAAATTCGCTTCTTCTGGAAAAATCCCAGGTGGATTTTTGAAAAGAGAAGGTAAACTATCGGACTACGAAGTTTTGATTAGTAGAATCGTCGATCGTGCGATTCGCCCAATTTTCCCAGATGATTACCATGCAGATACGCAAGTCATGATTACGTTGATGTCACATGACGAAGAGGTACTTCCTGATGCACTTGCAGGCCTTGCTGCCTCTGCTGCACTAGCGGTGTCTGACATTCCATTCAATGGTCCTATTTCAGAAGTTCGTGTAGCCAAAATCGATGGGACTTATGTAATTAACCCTAAGCCCGCTGATTTAGCCAAAGCTACGTTGGAGTTTATCGTAGCGGGTTCTTTGGATTTCATCTTGATGGTGGAAGGCGAAGCTTCCGAAATCCAAGAGGATGAAATGGTTGAAGCCATTCAATTTGCACACGAAGAGATCAAGAGACATTGCCAAGCACAGGTGGAATTGACCAAGCTGGTAGGCAAAGAGGAAAAGAGAGCATACAGCCACGAGAAAAGCGATGCAGCGCTTTATGACCACATGAGAGCAGCGACCTACGATAAGCTTTTTGCTGCTGTAAATCGTCAAATTGCAAATAAGTCTGAGCGTGCAGCTTTAGTAAAAGAAATTAAGGAGGAATATGTAAGCAGCTTAGGTGAAGATCATGGATTTGA
>CAYNIK010000103.1:0-5199 GCA_964397145.1 uncultured Limnohabitans sp. | reverse complement strand
TACCACTCCATTGACTGGCCCAACGCGTGCCAGTAGCCGCCCCTTGGGAAAAGCCTAGTAGGTGAACCCGTGGTGAACCAGAAAATTGCAGGAGGAGGTCTTCCATTATGCGATTGAGGAAGCGATGGTTGTTGGAGATAGCAGTTTCCCGGTTGTAACTGGTCATCCAATTGGCAACTACTCGCCCCTGGAATTCTTGCAAATAAAAGTGATTGGTGCCCTCTGGGGCGATGAAGAGGCGATTTTCAGAGGAAAAGGGAAGGAACTTCCGGATGAAAAACTCTGCTAATTGCCCATAACCATGTAGCACAATCCAAACTTCTTGTTCCTTTCCTGTGGGTTCGTGGGATAGAAAATAGGGGGCTTCGTAGGAAAATTGAAGAGACTTTTTCACGTTTAGCTATGGAGATCGTCAAATTTGAGAGGAAGCAAATGTCGAATACCGCGAAAGCGAAGTACGGTTCCATCGGCTTGCAAAAGCAAAATAGTGATGGGGCTTTTGTACCGGTTTTCGACCTCATTGATTGCCTGTCTGCACATCCCGCAGGGAGATACTCCAGCCCAGTTATCTTCCCCTGCCCGATGGGCCACGATGGCGAGCATTTGTGGGACTTGCTCGGGATAGTTGGCGCCTACATAGCCGAGGAGTAAGCGCTCGGCACAGGTGCCTACCGGGAAACTTACATTCTCTTGGTTGGAGGATTGGTAGATTTCTCCATTGGAAAGTGCCACTGCCGCTCCCACATGAAAACTGGAATAGGGGGCGTAGGCATTTTTGGAAATTTCTTGGGCTCGCTGAATTAAGGTCACTTCCAAAGGAGTTAATTCAGAAAAGGCGAGTTCTTCCAGAGCTATCGTATCGGTAATTTTTTTCACAAGTAGTAGTGGTTTGGAAAGGAACCAACGATTAAAGTACACAAATGTTCCCTGATTCTTGAATTTTCACTTTTTCACACCAAAAAAAAGGCCCATTTTTAAGGCAATAAAGCCCATCCCATGCCTACCATTTTGCTATTTGGCGCAGGAAAATCTGCCACTTCCCTCATCGATTACTTGGCCGATTCGTGTAAGGATGGGTTGCGAAAGCTTTTGGTAGCAGACCTAGACCCCGCCATGGCAGCGGCCAAACTCAAAGGACGCCTGCATACCGAAGCGGTACCGGTAGATTTGGACCAGGAAGATTCTAGGCAGGAGTTAATCCGTCAGTCCGATGTGGTCATTTCCATGCTCCCAGCAGGATTGCATCCTATTTTGGCTGCTGATTGCTTGAAGTTGGGGGTTCATTTTTTCACCGCTTCTTACGAGAGTGAGGCCTTGAGAGCGATGAAGCAGGAAATTGAGGCGAAGGGCTTGTTGTTTTTGAATGAATGTGGGTTGGATCCTGGCATTGACCACCTTTCCGCCTTGAAGATTATCCATGAAGCGCAATCAAGAGGAGAAGTAGTCCGTTCCTTCAAGTCCTATTGCGGAGGCCTACTGGCCCCTGAAAGTGAAGACAATCCCTGGAAATACAAATTTACCTGGAACCCTCGCAATGTGGTGCTTGCAGGTCAAGGGATATCCAAGTTTCTGGACCATGGGGAAGTAAAGTTGGTGCCTTACCAGCAACTGTTTAAACGTGTAGAAACTATCCACTTTCCTGGGTTAGGGGATTTTGATGGCTACCCTAACCGGGATTCCTTGAACTATCAGGCCATTTACGGATTGGAAGAGGTCGATACGCTTCTTCGAGGGACACTTCGGCGGGCAGGCTTCTGTAAGGCCTGGGATGTATTTGTACAACTAGGGATGACGGACGATACTGCATCGTTGCAGCTCCCGCCTGGCAGCACCTACCGGCAGTTTTTCAATACCTTTCTCCCCTGGTCTGATCAGCTCAGCGTAGAAGAAAAATTAGCGGAATTAATTCCCGATCTAGACTTTCCCACCTTTGAAAAGTTGCAATGGCTTGGATTTTTTGAGACTAAAACGCTACCAAAAACGGAGGGGAGCCCAGCACAACTGCTTCAGGCAATCCTTGAAGAGCAGTGGGCACTTCAGCCCGCTGATCGAGATTTGATTGTGATGCAGCATCAGTTTGAGATTCAAACCCAACTGGGAATCAAAAAGATTACTTCGAGTTTGGTCAATGTTGGGCAAGATGCGGTGTATACTGCCATGGCCAAGACCGTTGGACTTCCACTGGCCATTGCAGTTGATCTCTTTTTGAAAGGGGAAATTTCCCTTCGCGGTCTGCAGCTGCCTGTGGTTCCAGAATTGTACCTCCCGATTTTGGAGGCCTTGGAAAAAGAAGGGATTCGCTTTGACGAACGGGTGGGGGATTAAATCGTCCACAGGCGACGGTCCACTGTCCACAGCCCATTTTATTGAACTACAAACCTTAACTTTCCTTTAAATGGTGGTAATTGAACCGAGAAGTATAAAAAAAGACCAACTGGCTAGTTGGTCTTTTTTAGTTTTTAGGGATTCCAATCTGCCGGAGGATCGATAAAGGCCCCTGAAATTACGCGGCAATCGTCCGGAATGATCGCTCGATTTTGCTTGAAAGTCAAATCATTTTTATCCACGTAGATTCGCCGCGAGGTTTCTCCTCCTGCCATAAAGTAGCCAAGGACTACCTCATCTGGATTGTCTAGGCTGAGCATGTTTCCACGAAGAGTTGCTGGCGGTGGATCAAAAATGGAACCAGAGATTTCAGCTTGTTGCTTCACCAAACGTAAGTAACGATAGGCTCCTTGTGAGATGCTGTATTGTTTCAGGTCTATCCGGAACTTGTTGACAAATCGGTACCCATCGTCTGCGATGAAAGAAGCAGGGATTTTTGTGGTCAGCCCATTGAAACTATCGTCATTCACCACAAATAAACTTTGGTTATTGCTTACTTCGTAGCGGAAGCATTGTACACAGCAATCCTTGGGCTGTGGGGTACGGTTTGGATTAGTAGGAGAAGGTCGTGGGGTAAATAAATCTGGGCGAGTTTCTAAGATGTAAACCGCGGGACCATTTCTCCAATAGTAAAAATTATTTTGGTCCGCAGGATCTTTTACCCCCACAATCAGTTGAATGCCTGATTTTGGAACATCACTCCCTTCAGTTGGTACAGTGACAGTACGAATCTCCAGCGATTGAATGGCGGGTACAGCAGCTACTTTCTCAGGAGTAGAGGAGTACACTTTTCCTTCTGCAGTACGAATTTGAAGCGTGTAGGATTTACCAACTTGAGCACTAAAGCCAGCAGGAGTATAGTAGGTGCCTTTTGCATCTACTCCTTCGGTGAGAAAAGTGACATTGCCCTCGTTGTCTCGTACCACGACAGTAGCCAAGGAAACGGGACGGATGAGTCCTTGGAAAATACTTCCATAAGTAGCACTTCGCGTGAGTGTGATTGCATGAGGGCCCGGTCCGGTGGAAATAATACCTTCTACAGTCAAGAGTTGCTCGCCCTCTGGCACTTCGACCTCGTAGGGGTCTACACAGGCCATCGGAAGGAATAGGAGTAGGTATACTAGTCTTTTCAACATGGCTTTAGAAGCTAATGGCGTAACTTAAACTTGGAAGTGGGATGCCCAATAAGGCCAAACGGAAGGCCTGCGGAGGTTGCTGAGGAGCATCGTCAAAGAAGATGGAAAATGGATTTTTTCGTCCATATACATTGAGTACGGAAAAGGTCCAGTCTCCATCAAAAAACTTCCCTTCCCCTTTTAATTTGAAGTTCACAGAAAAATCGAGTCGATGGAAGTCCGGAAGTCGTTGCTGGTTTCGATCCTTGAAGTAGGCCAGGTTATTTCCTGAAAAATCAAACTTTGCATCTGGAAAGGTGATGGGCCTTCCTGTGCTGTAGGCAAATGTGGCTGATATGGAGGCATTGGTACTCACCTTGTAATTTCCAATCAGGGTCAGGTCATGGGGTTTATCAAAGTTGGAAGCATACCAGGCGCCATTGTTGATGTTTTCTTCTTCAAAGGGCGTAATCACGCGCCTTAAGGAACGAGAATAGGTGTAAGAAATCCATCCGGTAAGTGTGCCTAGGTTTTTCTTCACGTATAGTTCCATTCCATAGCTCTGCCCTTGAGCAGGAATGAGTTCGGTTTCGATGTGATTTTGTAAAATCAAATTTGCCCCATCCTTGTATTCCACGACATTTTGAAGGTCTTTGTAGTATACTTCTACCGAGGTCTCAAAGATGTTTCCTTTGAAGTTATTGTAGTAGCCAAGTGAAAATTGATCCGCAATTTGAGGTTTCAAAAATCCATCACTCAATTTCCATACATCTGATGGAGCGATGGTCGCTGTATTGGAGATGAGGTGTATAAATTGGTACATTTTGTTGTAGCCCAACTTCACCGAACTGGCCTTATTAAAGGAATAGCGGAAGGAAGCCCGTGGTGCTAGCCCATCGTAGGTTTGGATTAGTTCGTTTGCTCCATATATGGTTTCCCCGATAGCAGAACCATCGGAGACTGGGGTACCTTCTTGGTAGGTTCGTACGGTACGGGCACCGAGGTACTGATACCTGTCGTAGCGGAGGCCATAGGATAGGCCTATTTTTTCTCCGATTTCTAACTCATGTTGGAAGTGGGCAGCCATTTCCCTACCGGTTTCATTTTGTACTTTTTTGGGTAGGACATCTTCCGAGGTTCCGGTAGGAATTAGTTCACCAGGTTGGATGGCCACTTGCTTGTATTCCGCACCCACTGTAAATGACTGCGTAGGGCTTAGGGCATAGTTGAAGAAGGTTCTTCCTCCCATATCTTTGATGTCGGAGTTAATTTCAAAGTTTTTGAGACCGGACTGGTTAAATATCCCATAGTCGTAGAGTGAATAGAAGGCAGTGGTCTCCATCTTCAGTTTTTCACTCAGCTTACTTTTCCATTGCAAAGAGTGGGCATTGTTTTGCCAGGATATGGTGGTGTCGGAGGCAAAGGCAAAGTCATCGTAGCTGGTGTAGTAGCTGTAGGTAAATTCGTTGTTTTCGGAAATTGGGGCACTGATGACCAGATTCCCGTCGTAAAAATTAGCATTGGAGTTGTTCAGCGTGGTATTGCTTAGGGATTGGAGCAGCCAGTTGATGTAGGAGATTCGAAATCCTCCAAGGATGGATACTTTGTCTTTGATGAGCGGGCCATTGAGCGAAAGCTTTCCTGAGAAATTACTTACCATGAAGTCTCCTCCAAACTTTTCGATGCTACCCGCCTTGGG
>CAYNIK010000102.1:0-5259 GCA_964397145.1 uncultured Limnohabitans sp. | reverse complement strand
ATGAGACAGCTATTCAACGCTTGCTTCTGAAACTAAAGGAGTTTTTTAGCGTCACTGATGCCTTGGTGCTCTCGACCTGCAACCGAACCGAAATTTATTACAGCCACGAATTAGATCTAAGTGTGGAATTGGTGAAGTTGATTGGCATCGAACGTGGGCTAGCAGATGCCATCGCTTACTTAGATTATTTCCAGAATTTAAATGAGGAGAAGGAAGCAGTCGCCCACTTATTTCGTGTTTCCATGGGGCTTGAAGCGCAAGTTGTTGGCGATATCCAAATCTCAAATCAAGTCAAGCGCGCTTACCAAGCTGCTGCTGACTTGGAGTTAGCAGGACCTTTCTTGCATCGCTTGATGCATACCATATTCTTTACCAACAAACGTGTGGTTCAGGAAACTGCTTTCCGGGATGGAGCTGCTTCGCTCTCCTATGCCACAATCGAATTGATTGAAAGCCTTACTCAAAATATTTTTCAACCCCGAGTTTTAGTCATTGGGCTAGGAGAAATTGGCGAAGATGTTGCCAAAAACATGGTCCATTTGCCCTCTGCCCAAATCAAAATCGCAAATAGAACTTACTCCAAAGCCGAAGAAATAGGTCTCCCGCTGGGATTTGAGGTAATTCCTTTTGAAGCCTGCCAAAAGGCGATGGAAGAAGCAGACGTAATTGTTTGCTCTGTCCGCATGCAGGAACCCTTCATCACCAAACAGTTGGTTGAATCTTTTACCATACCAAGCTTCAAGGTATTTATTGACCTCTCTGTCCCTAGAAGTATTGAAACTACTTTGGAAGATCTCCCAGGAGTTGTCCTGTACAATGTGGATAATATCCGCAGCAAAGCCACAGCTGCCCTTCAAAATCGACTGGATGCTATCCCAGCTGTCGAGGCCATACTCGAAGAGAGTATCGAAGAATTTGAGGCTTGGCAAAAAGAAATGGTGGTTTCCCCTACCATTCAAAAATTAAAGCAGTCTCTAGAACAAATTCGTCAAGAGGAGCTCGGAAGGTATTTGAAAAATGTGGGAGAAAAAGAATTTGTGCTCATCGATAAAATCACGAAGAGCATGATGCAAAAAGTCCTCAAAGTACCGGTGGTCCAATTGAGAGCTGCCTGTCAACGTGACGAGGCTGCAGAAATGATAGAATTGATCTCTGATCTTTTTGACTTGGAAAAGTCAAAAAATGAAAAATAAATTGGGTGTCAGGGTATCCCGATGTACTTAAATTACCCGCTAACCATCCATCCTTTACTTCGCCCACGCCATGAGAAATCGTCTTTATTTCGCTATAGCAAGTTCTCTATTCTTGGCCTCACCTAGCTTTGCACAATCCTGGGAAGTCTTCGACTTTGGAGGCAGCCTCCAAACTCGAGCAGCTTATCAAGAAATCGATCTTTTGGGAGAAGCTGTAGTTATCGGGAAAAATACAGATGGATTATTCCTACTTTCTCCTGATTTACGCCCTGTAGTAAACCTTCAAGGGCAGGAAGTTTACCAATACCTCAAACCTTGGATTTTGGTTAAAGGTCCAAAAGGGGTGGGTGCTTTCCATGAATATGGACAACTCGCACTACCCTTGGAATACGATGAAATCAGCACGTTTACCAATCGTCTCCTGGCAAGAAAAGGCTCAGACTATTGGATCTACGAGAAATCTTCAGGAAAAACCAAGTGGCTAGGATCAGCCGAAGAAGCCAAACTCACCCGAAATGGACAAGTGATTTTGAAAAATCAAGGGAGTTACTTTTTGCCACTTTCTTCAACCCCTGAAAAACCCTACGAGCTCTTGCAAGAAAACGAAGGGAATTTCCTTTTAGCCAAAGAATCCTCCGGATTTGGTTTAATCAATCAGTATGGAACTTATGTCCTTGATCCCGTGATGAACCAATTGGAACCTACACGAGGAGATAATTATTTAGGCTTTGATGATAATCAATACCTTCTCATCCGTGGATTTGAAGAAAGCGCACAGGTTCGTTACAATTCCTACCACAAAATCACCAAAGAAGGTGACCTGATCCTTGAATTCATTCATGGGAAATTACGAAGGATACTAGAAGAGGAAGGCATTTTGCTAGATGCCGTAGGCATGGAATCTGTTAAACTAATCGCACCCAATGCGTACAACGTTCGATTTCGTGAAAACAAATTAGGCCTCCATGGAAAACAAGGCTGGTTGGTAAACCCGAATTCAGATGCAGAGTGGATCGGAATGGGAAGTGAAGGCCTGTTTCCCGCACTCAAAAACGGTAAATATGGTTTTGTAAATGGAGATGGAAAGTGGATCATCCCTCCTACCTTCGAGGAGGTTAAGCAGTTTTCAGAAAAAGTAAGCAGTTACCGGTCGGGAACTAGCTGGGGGACAATCAATACGGAAGGAAAAATTCTTGGGAACCCAAAATGGGATAGAATTGACAATTTTTCTGGAGGTCTTGCCATTGCAGAATTGGGAGGAAAAAGCTTCTTGATCTATCCTTCCGGTGAACTAGCTTATCCAGAGGAATTGGATAGAATTTCCAAATTAAAAGAGGGATTTTACCTCGTAGAAAGTAACTCCAAATCAGGTCTTTTGAATCCACTTGGTAAACCGATCCTACCGATTACTTTCGACCAGATACTAGTGGAGCAAAAAGATTTTTTTATTGTAGTTAAAGATGGGCTTTCTGGAATCATGAGAGCTAATGGAGATGTGTTTTTACCACTTCAATATGCTCAAATTTCGATTGACTGGAACGAACAAAAAGTTTTGGTAAAAGGCCAAGAGTTAGCCCAAGAGAACACGGATGACAGCCCTAAAACTACGACTCCGCAAAAACGAAAAAAGGGAGTTTAAACTCCCTTTTTTCGTTTTATGAATTAGGACTTCAGCGGCCCTGAATCTTTGGACTCCTTGCCAGAGTTCGCAATGGAATCCCTCATGGCCGTATCCGACTTTACATTTTCCATTTTGTAGTAATCCATCACTCCCAATTGTCCAGATCGGAAAGCCTCTGCAATTGCCTTTGGCACCTCTGCCTCCGCTTCCACCACTTTTGCGCGCATTTCTACATTTCTAGCTTTCATTTCCTGTTCCAAAGCAACCGCCATGGCTCTACGCTCTTCCGCTTTGGCTTCAGCTACCTTTAGATCCGCAGAAGCTTGATCAATTTGAAGTTTGGCACCAATATTCGCTCCCACATCAATGTCAGCAATATCAATGGAAAGGATTTCAAAAGCCGTCCCAGCATCCAATCCACGTTGAAGTACCAACTTAGAAATTTTATCAGGGTTTTCTAGAACCGATTTGTGTGTGGCAGCCGAACCAATAGAAGTGACAATACCCTCTCCTACTCTTGCCAAAATAGTTTCCTCTCCTGCACCACCAACCAGCTGTGCGATATTTGCACGAACAGTCACGCGAGCTTTGGCCACCAACTGAATTCCATCGGCAGCTACTGCCGCTACGTTAGGTGTATTGATCACCTTTGGATTTACTGAAATCTGCACTGCTTCAAATACATCACGTCCCGCCAAGTCAATAGCCGTGGCCTGCTTGAAGCTCAGCGTAATATTCGCCTTGTCTGCAGAAATCAACGCACGAATCACAGCAGGCACATTCCCCCCTGCCAAAAAGTGAGTTTCCAAATCATTGGTAGTCAACTGTAAGCCAGCCTTTGTGGCCGTAATCATGGCATTGACAATCAAGCTCGGCGGCACTTTACGAATCCGCATTCCAATTAACTCTCCAATCCCAACGCGAACATTTGAAAACTGGGCCGTAATCCAAAGATTAACGGGAACAAAATACAAGAAAATAAAGAGTAGGGTGATCCCTGCAAAGGCAGCAATCAGCACGAATAAAGAACTGTCTTCAAACATAGGTAATTAGTTTACACTGATTTTATTGTTTTCAATTTTAGTAATCGTCACTGGGGTATTGACCCCGATAAACCCTGATTCTGACTTTACTTCCACCCAAATGTCATTGAAAGAAGCTTTGCCATAAGGTTTGATGTCAGATACCGCCAATCCTTTCATTCCTACTTCCAACCCATCTGTTCGCCCATCAAAGGCACCACCCGACTGGGTAGATTTCAGTGAAAATTTCTTCCAAACCCCAGAACTAAACCCGTACCAAACTGCTGCAAAATTAATTGCCAAAGCAAGTCCAGTAATCCAGAGTGCAACGGAGTAGTCAAAATTAAGAAATGCGAATGTTAGACCCGCAAAGCTTACCAAAAACCCAAAAATACCTACCACAGTAGTCCCTGGAATGAAAAGAATTTCTACCACGAGTAGGATTAAGCCGATGAGCAGCAGCGTACTTAGGACTAAAATTTCCATAGGCAGTGAAATGAATTGCCTCTAATCTACTAGAATCTGCTGAATACTTGAATCAAAAGAAAAAAAAACCCGGAAAATCCGGGTTTAATTTAATTCGCAAAGAATCAATATGCTTTGGCAAAAAGTACTCTACCTGAGGAAGGCTTTCCACTGTACACACAGGTACCTGACTCCTGCACCTGATCCAAAGGAATGCAACGAATAGTGGCCTTGGTGAGCTCTTTGATTTTTTCCTCCGTTTCTGAGGTTCCATCCCAATGAGCCGAAAGAAAACCCGCTTTCTCCTCCAACACCTGCTTAAATTCCTCCCAACTATTGACCTCAGTCGTATTTTCTTTTCTAAAATTAAAGGCCTTTTGGTAAATCCCTTGTTGGATTTCTTCCAATAACCCTCCTATTTTTTGAGCAATAGGCATTTCTTCCCACTGGAAGGATTCCTTAGTCAAGGTATCTCTTCGGGCAATTTCTAAAGTCTTATTTTCTAAATCCCGTGGGCCAAGCGCAATCCGAACAGGTACTCCTTTCAATTCGTATTCGGCAAACTTCCATCCTGGCTTTTGAGTATCTCGATCGTCGTATTTGACGCTGATTCCTGCTTTTCGAAGGTCGGCCATAATCTCCTTGGCCTTTACAGAAATCAAGGACAACTCCTCCTCACCGCGGTAAATCGGAACGATAACCACTTGAAAAGGAGCTAATTTAGGAGGCAAAACCAAGCCATTATCATCCGAGTGGGCCATAATCAGGGCTCCCATCAATCGTGTACTTACGCCCCATGACGTGCCCCAAACGTATTCCAGCCCACCTTCTTTGGTAGCAAATTTCACATCAAAAGCTTTCGCAAAATTTTGACCTAAAAAGTGGGAAGTGCCTGCCTGAAGCGCTTTCCCATCCTGCATCAAGGCTTCGATACATAGGGTTTCATCCGCACCTGCAA
>CAYNIK010000101.1:0-5299 GCA_964397145.1 uncultured Limnohabitans sp. | reverse complement strand
AAAAAGTGTTTGGTGTATTTTACTGCCATGGACTAACTCAGGATTTTTTTAACCGTTGCTAATACGAGGTCGTAGTTTAAGGGTTTCTGGATGAAGTCATCAAACCCAAACTTTCGAAAATCCTCTGGGGTATGGTTAGCGGCATTGCCCGAAATGGCAATGATGGGGATGCTATTCTTTTTAGGATCGGTCAGCTTTCTAATTTCTTTAGTACATTGAATACCATCCATTTGAGGCATGGTGATGTCCATCAAAATCAAATCAAAATCTTCTTCAGAAAGCATTTCCAACACTTGCTTGCCGTTTCGTGCCGCCTTCATGCTGTAATTCTCAAATGCCAATACACTTTTAGTCAGGTTGATAATGATGGAGCTGTCTTCACCTACCAAAATCTTCATTTTCTCACGCGCCATATAAATTTGGGTTTTTCCTTAAAAATTCTTCTAATTCTACAAAAGTGGCCTTAAGGTAGTGAAGACTTTCAGCAAATTCAATGCTTTTTTGTTGCCTTCCTAAGGATTCACTACACTTCGCTGCGGCATAAATTTTTTCTGCCCCTAAGGTACCGGAATTCCCTTTTATTGTATGAATGGAGCGCAAAATTTCCTCAGACGGCATCGATTTTGAATCCAAAAGTTGAAAGAGGAAGTTGCATTCCTTCAAAAAATCGATGTAAACTTGATCGATTACCTGTTTGGAACTTAAGCGGACCAATTGCTGATAAATCTCAAAATTCAGGATAAGTAAAGTTTCAATTAGGGTAGAACTTTTTAACTCCTCATTTTCCAGAATTGTCAATAAACTTTGAACCTTGAGGATAAATTCTTTAGGGCGAATTGGCTTTGCTAGGATTTCATCAAAACCCTGACTCTTAAAATAAGGTGCATTTGCCTCGTCTTCATTCGCAGCAACTGCAACTACTAGGCAAGATTTACCCCATATTTTCTTCGCATTTTGTAACAAATGGATGGGATCCAGGTCGGGAAGCTGTAAGGAAATTAGCACCAAGTGTGCTGACTGCTGCGAAATATAGCTTAACGCATCATGGCCAGAACCAAAACTCGAAAAGGAATAGAGTTGCCCTATCAAGTATTCAAAAAGCTTTCGTTCTTGTTCCTTATTTTCTACAATCAAGATATTTTTGCTTTTCATCTCAAACCTCCTGACTTTTAGTTTTTAAAAATTTGCGGATGCCAACTGACCCTAAGTATTTGATTTTAGTAGTAGGGCCAACAGCAGTTGGTAAAACCGACCTCTGTTTAAATCTAGCCAAAAAATTCCAAACAGAGATTCTTTCCTGCGATAGTCGACAGTTTTATCGGGAAATGAATCGAGGTACTGCCAAACCATCTGTGGAAGAGTTGGCAGAAGTCCCCCATCATTTTATCAATAACCTATCCATAACTGATGCTTACGATGTGAGGAAGTATGAGGAAGAAGCTTTGGGTCTTTTGGAATACTTGTTTCAAAAACATGAGGTGGTTATTCTGACAGGCGGAACAGGGCTTTTTGCGGATGTGGTCGTGAATGGAATGGATGCCATCCCTGAAGTGGCTCCAGAAATCCGGGAGGAAATCATTCTAGAATATCAATCCAAGGGCCTGACCTGGCTCCAAGGAGCTGTAGAAGAAGTAGATCCAGAATTTTTTGCTCAGGTAGATCGAGCCAATCCCCAACGCTTGATGCGTGCACTTGAAATTTGGAGAGGAACGGGCTTGAAATTCAGTAGTTTTCGAACCAAGAAAAAAGTCAAAAGGCCTTTCGAAGTCATCAAGATTGGATTGGATAGGCCTCGTGAGGAACTTTACCAGCGGATTGATAGGCGAATGGACCAGATGCTAGCCGAGGGATTGTTTGAGGAAGCCGAGAGCCTTTTTGAAAAGCGGGGGTTGAATGCACTTCAAACCTTAGGCTACACCGAGATTTTTGATTTTTTGGAAGGAAAATACGACAAAGAGGAACTCATTCGATTGTTGAAACGCAACTCCAGAAGGTATGCTAAACGGCAATTGACCTGGTTTCGAAGAGACCCCTTGATTCACTGGTTTCATCCTAGTGAGGAACGTGAAATTCTTGCCTTCTTAGACGATCAAATTGCTTTAAATCCACCAAATGCAGCTACCCAGTTGTAGGGAGCCTTTTTAATCAAGTTGTTGTATTGGTATTGATTGACTTTTAGGGTACGTAGGGCTTCAATACTGCTTTGTGGAATTGATTTTTCAGCAGCACTACTTTTTAAAATCCGTTGAATTTCCTCAGGATCTACCAGTTTTCCTGGAATAAATCCCAATTCTGGATGTGTTTGCGCAAGCTGATCAATTAAATTTTGCTGGAGGAGTAACTTCGCAAGAAGGGATTTCCGTACCGTTAAGAAAAATAGGATACAAGCCGCTGAGGCTGTCAAAAACAAAGGAATAAAGCCCATATCAAATGCTCAATAAATGAATTAACTTCAAGTGGTCTGGAATAAGTGGTTTGGCTTTACCAATGCAATCTTCAAAAGGAGTATAGATCACTTGGCCATTCATGACTCCCGCCATGCAATTAGTTTTACCAGCTAGAAGTCCTTCTACTGCAGCCATCCCACATCGGCTGGCCAAGACCCGGTCTCTTGCGGTTGGCTTTCCACCTCGCTGTATGTGTCCTAGGGTGGTCACTTTAAAATCTTTGGAAGGGTCTTGGATTTTCTCTTTAACTAGTTTCATGATGGTTTCTGCTGATCCCAATTCATCCCCTTCTGCTACCACAATGATACTTGAACTTTTACTTTTTCTAAGATTCTTTAATGATTTGACTATTTGATCGATATCACTTTTTGTTTCAGGTACCAACACAAATTCAGCACCTCCTCCAATTCCAGATTCTACGGCAATAAATCCGGCATCTCTTCCCATTACCTCAATAAAAAACACACGGTCGTGAGCTGCAGCAGTATCTCTAATTTTGTCGATGGCATCCAAAGCGGTGTTGACAGCGGTGTCAAATCCAATGGTGTAATCCGTACCGTAGATGTCGTTATCAATAGTACCTGGGCAGCCTACCGTAGGAATTCCAAATTCTTCAAAAAATATTTTTGCACCCGTAAACGTACCGTCTCCACCTATGGCTACTAAGCCCTCGATGCCCAATGCTTGCAAGTGGTCAAACGCCTTTTTTCTACCTTCTGTAGTCATAAATTCCATGGAACGTGCAGATTTGAGAATCGTGCCTCCGCGCTGGACGATATTGGAAACTGAATGAGATTGCAAACGCTTGATATCTCCTTCGATCATTCCTTCATAGCCTTTATAAATGCCACAAATCTCAATTCCATGATAAATGGCAGTTCTTACTGTTGCACGAATACAAGCATTCATTCCAGGTGCATCTCCACCAGAGGTGAATACGGCAATTTTTTTCATGACTTCCACGGTTTTAAAAACCTAAAAATAGGCATAATTGACCTGAAAAAACTGGTTTTCTGAAAAAATGAACTTTACAACTTAGGAATGATTGTCAAGGGATAGATTAGCGCCAAGGCATACTTCTTCAACACCATAGCCAGTTTACATGTCCAAAGGTACTGTAACTGATAATTCCTTCGATTTTTCTACTAGCCGTTAGAACACAGTTTTAAAAAATACTACCTTGAAAAATCAAATCCGCAACCCATGAAATCAACTCGGTCCCTCAGCTTTTTCTTTCTTGTTTTTTGCTTCTACACTTCACCCATACTTGCGCAACAACATGAAGTGAAGCGTTGGGAGGCTCAAGCCAATCGGGTAGAGATCATTCGGGATGACTTTGGGGTTCCTCACATCTACGGATCTCGTGATGCGGATGTGGTTTTCGGCTTATTGTATGCCCAATGTGAGGATGATTTCAGACGAGTGGAGCGAAACTACCTTTGGGCTTTAGGAAGGTTGGCGGAGTTGGAAGGGGAGAAGGAACTGTACTCCGACCTTCGGGCGCAGTTGTACATGACCACTGCAGAAGCGAAAGAGGCCTACCAGCAGGCTCCGGAATGGCTCAAAGAATTGTGTATAGCCTTTGCGGATGGAATCAATTATTACTTACACACCCATCCTGAAGTTCGCCCTCAGGTCATTACGCATTATGAACCTTGGATGCCCTTGTTTTTCTTTGAAGGATCCATAGGTGGGGATTTGGAGCAGATTTCTACTGCCCAATTGAAAGCATTCTACGAGCCAAAGGCTGCTCTGGGCTTTACGTCAGCAAAAGAAGCAGTGACTCCGCTACTATTCGAGGAGCCTACAGGTTCCAATGGAATTGCAATTGCGCCGAGCCTATCCGAATCTGGTAATGCCATGCTGCTCATCAATCCACATACTTCTTTTTATTTTCGCCCTGAAGTGCATGTGGTCTCTGAAGAAGGGCTCAATGCCTATGGCGCAGTAACCTGGGGTCAATTTTTTATATACCAAGGCTTCAACGAGAAAACAGGTTGGATCCATACCTCCACTTTCGTGGACTTTATGGATGAGTTTGTGGAGGAGGTTGCACAGAAGGACGGGAACTATAGTTACCGCTATGGAAATGAAACCCGTCCGGTAGAAACCAAGCAAATCACTTTAAAATACAAAGAAGGTGATCAGTTGAAGGAAAAAGTGTTTACCATCTACCGTACCCACCACGGTCCTATCACGCACTTGGAACAAGGAAAGTGGGTGGCTACAAAAATCAATTGGAACCCAGTTCAAGCCTTGATTCAAAGTTATACCCGGACCAAACTGGCCAATTACGCTGAATTTAAGGAGATGATGAATATCCGAACCAATAGTTCCAACAATACGGTTTTTGCTGATAGGGAGGGAAATATTGCTTATTTCCATGGCAACTTTATTCCAAAACGAAATCCAAACATCGATTTTTCAAAATCCGTTGATGGATCTGATCCCGCCACCGATTGGCAGGGGCTCCACACGGTGGATGAAAGTATTCGTATCCTAAATCCGGGTACAGGATGGATACAAAATTGCAATTCTACTCCTTTCACTGCAGCAGGGGAGTTTAGCCCAAAAAAGGAGGACTATCCAAGTTACATGGCGCCAGATCAGGAGAATTTTAGGGGCCTTCACGCGAGCCAACTCCTGAAGCAGCAAACCAAAAAACTCAGCTTAGATACCTTTTTGGAACTTGCTTACGATCCTTACTTACCTGCCTTCTCCTTTTTGATTCCAGAATTGCTTGGGTCAATTTCGTCCACCCTTCCCCCTGACTATGCACCGGCTTTGGAGGTACTTCGCAACTGGGATTACCGAACTTCCAAGGAGTCGGTGGCCATGTCTATCGCGCATTT
>CAYNIK010000100.1:0-5322 GCA_964397145.1 uncultured Limnohabitans sp. | reverse complement strand
AAAACCTGATTTTTATCACATTCAACCCCCTTGTTTTATCATGTATAGGGAGAATCCCCAAGGTTACTTTTGAATTGTAATCTTTGGTATGGACACTAGTCAATCGCTTAATTTTCAAACCGGATTCCCAGAATCCTTAATTCAATCGGTTTTTGATTCACAGCTTCCTCCATCTTTTTCTCCAAAGAAAAGTAGTAGCTATATTCCTTCTAACGTACCTGCCTTATATACTTTAGATCTTCATAAGGCATTTGAGTGGCTTTATAGTCACGATTTACAAAAGTCTTTAGAATTTAAAAGCCCTACTGTTCCCATACTCCTCTATGCTCCAAAGTTTTCTGTCCAACGTCTGTTGTTTCACTACGATGGGACTCCGAATTCGGTGGAATTGATTCGAAAATTTATTCATCTTTTTCAACTGATTATCTCGGATAGTATAGCCACTATTATCTCACCAAATTTTATCCCTAAATCAAAGCTGAGGGAAGAACAGGAATTGATTCAATTTATTAGCATCCATACCAAGGAAGCGAGTTTTATCAAATTCAATTTTTCTAAGATTGGAGATTTTTGGTCGTATGCGACTCAACACCATTGCACATTACTTGTTACTTCAAAGGCTAATCAAATCGCCTTGACTAAAGTGTTCTTCCAGGTTTATGATGACAAGCTACCTAATCAGGATCTTTCCTTTTACTTGTCGATTTAAGTCATGTCATAACCTGATTTTTCTCATGTTTTACCCTGCTCTTACCCGTTAATTTTGATCAAAACAAGTACCATGATTTCCTCTAGTAGTACAATTAATCCTCCACTCAATAATTCCAAATGTTTCCATTGTGGAGAGGACTGTGCCAAAGAGTCAACTACCTTGGAAGATAAAAACTTTTGTTGTGAGGGATGTAAATTGGTATTTGAGGTGCTAGCACAAAATGAATTGTGTACCTATTACGATTTAAATCAAAGCCCAGGGACCAGTCAAAAAAATAAAACGGTTAGAAACAACAGATTTGATTATTTAAATGAGCCAGAAGTAATTGGGAAACTGATTGATTTTCAAAATGGGATTGAATGCCACGTAACTTTTTATATTCCCTTAATTCATTGTGCTTCATGTATTTGGCTTCTTGAGAACTTAGTTCAAATCCATCAAGGTATCCGATCAAGTCGAGTAGACTTCTTGAAGAAAAAGGTTCAAATCAAGTATTCTAAAGATCAAATTAACCTCTCCCAAATCGTATCCTTACTGTCAACAATTGGCTATGAGCCTCAAATAAACTTGTCCGATTTGAGCAAAAAACCTTTGCCAGGATTGGATAAAAAGACGTTAACTAAGTTGGGGGTGGCTGGATTTTGTTTTGGCAATATGATGCTATTCAGTTTGCCAGCCTATTTTTCTGAAACTCAATTTCTCGAACCGCAATTCGATAAAGTATTTACGTACTTAAATGTTTGTCTTGCTCTTCCAGTGGTTGGTTTCGCGGCCTCTGATTATTATGTATCTGCGTGGAATTCGATTAAGCAACTGAAAATAAACATGGATGTCCCAATTGTATTGGGAATCTTTGCTTTTTTCTTTTTTTCACTTTGGGAGATTTTCTTAGGTAGTTCACCAGGATACATGGATAGTCTTGGTGGGTTGATTTTTTTCTTGCTATTAGGAAGAGTATATCAGCAAAAGACCTTTGCAAGTTTAGAATTTGATCGAGACTATACCTCTTATTTTCCAATTGCAGTGACCCGTCTAATCAAAGATCAGGAAGAAGTCGTTTCCCTATCTAAGTTACAAGTGGGCGACGTCATCTTGGTTCGTGATGAAGAATTAATTCCAGCAGATGCCTTGCTTTTAACCGAATCGGCTTATATCGATTACAGTTTTGTGACGGGAGAGGAAGTTCCAATTCCTAAGCAGAAAGGGGAGTTAGTTTACGCAGGAGGTCGTCAAAAAGGGAAAGCAATTTTACTTGCCATTCAAAAATCTCCTTCTCAAGGGTATTTAACTGACCTTTGGAATCACGAAGCATTTACCAAGACGGATCAAAAATTACTTGAGCCATTGGCAAATCGAATAAGTGGAATTTTCACTTGGACGGTTATTGGGATTGCTTTCCTTGCTTTGATTTTTTGGATCAACCAAGATTTTCATTTGGCGATTAAAGCATTTACAACTGTTTTAATCGTGGCATGTCCTTGTGCATTGTCTATGTCTACCCCATTTACCCTTGGAAATGCGCTTCGGATTTTTGGTCATAATGGATTTTATTTAAAAAATGCTGCAGTTGTGGAGCGATTGGGCTTCATCGATACCCTTGTTTTTGATAAAACAGGCACACTCACAACTCCGACAACTGCTTCCATCAATTACCTAGGGCAACCTCTTTCCGAGGAATCTAAGTCAATTTTAAAAGCTCTTGTGGTGCGTTCAACACATCCTTTGAGTAATCGAATCAACAATTGGCTGAAGGATATTATTCCAGCAGAACTGGAACAAGTAGAAGAAGAAAAAGGAAAGGGGTTACGTGGGATTTACAAGGGTCAGGAATTCCGGCTAGGATCAAGTAGTTGGCTCGAGCTCCCTAATTATGAAATTCCACAGGGATTGGAAGGTAATTTGGTTTTCTTTCAAGTGGAAGAGGTCCTGCTTGGGTATTTTCATATCCAATCCAAGTTAAGAGAAGGTGCAGTTCACTTAATTCAAGACTTAGCAACTACCCACTCCATTCACCTACTCTCGGGAGATCATTCCCATGAACAGCGGTCTTTGGCAAATGCACTTCATGTACCTATTCATTTTAGTTTCAATCAAAGCCCGCTTGATAAGCTTACTTATTTACGGGATTTGAAGCTTCAAGGCAAACAAACCATGATGGTTGGCGATGGATTGAATGATGCGGGTGCTCTTCAAGAAAGTTTGGTAGGTATAGCGCTTACTGACCAGATAAGTCATTTTTCTCCAGCTAGCGATGGAATTCTGGATGCCTCCTCTTTTCCCAAGCTAGGAGCCTTTTTGTCTTTTGCTAAGCAAAGTAGAACGATCATCAAAGCCAGTTTTGGGCTCAGCTTTTTGTACAATATCCTAGGGATTTCTCTGGCTGTACAAGGATTAATCAGCCCTGTCCTTTGTGCGATACTGATGCCTTTAAGTAGTATTTCGGTGGTATTGTTTACCACAATTTCTACCCACTTTATAGGAATGCAGCATGGATTAATTCAATTAAAAAAAGGATAAGATGGAAGTCATATTTCTATTAATCGCAATCAGTTTGGTCTTGGCAATCAGTTTCCTGTTTCTGTTTTTCAAAGCGATGGTGCAAGGACAGTTTGATGATTGCTATACCCCTTCGGTGCGTATCCTTTTTGAAAATCAACCCAATAAATCAAGTAAAGAGCGAACAAAAAAAAATGATGTCTTATGAATGAAACTACACTAGAAAAGTTCCACTATGACAATAAGCTGGTAAAGTACTTCAGTGCAGCTACAATAATCTGGGGACTCGTAGGCATGCTGGTAGGTCTCTTGGCAGCTACGCAACTCTTTTGGCCCGAAGCCAATTTAGGAAACCCTTACACCACTTTTGGTAGGATTAGACCGCTTCATACCAATGCTGTAATCTTTGCCTTTGTTGGGAACGCCATTTTTGCAGGGGTGTATTATTCTATGCCTAGATTACTCAAGACCCCCATGTGGAACAAAGCCTTGGGCTGGTTTCATTTTTGGGGATGGCAGGCAATTATCCTTTCCGCTGCAATTACGCTGCCTTTGGGCCTAACTACTTCTAAGGAATATGCAGAGTTGGAATGGCCGATAGACATTGCAATAGCCTTGGTATGGGTGGCTTTTGGGGCAAACATGATTGGCACGCTGGTTAAACGAAGAGAACGGCATATGTATGTGGCCATTTGGTTTTACCTCGGGTCCTTTGTGACTGTCGCCCTATTACATATTTTCAATTCCTTAGAATTACCTGTCTCTTTTCTGAAAAGTTACTCTGCCTATGCGGGAGTTCAGGATGCATTGGTTCAATGGTGGTATGGACATAATGCAGTTGCATTTTTCCTAACTACCCCATTTTTAGGATTGATGTATTACTTTTTGCCAAAAGCAGCAAATCGACCTGTTTATTCCTATAAACTTTCCATCGTTCACTTTTGGTCTTTAATTTTCATTTACATGTGGGCTGGCCCCCACCATTTGCTTTACACTGCGTTACCTGAATGGGCGCAAGTTTTGGGAACTGCATTTTCAATCATGTTGATCGCACCCTCTTGGGGAGGAATGGTCAATGGACTTCTTACCTTGAGGGGTGCGTGGGATAAGGTTCGGCAAGAACCTGTTCTAAAATTCATGGTTGTGGCAATAACAGCTTATGGGATGGCCACTTTTGAAGGCCCTATGCTTTCTTTAAAAAATGTAAATGCCATTGCGCATTACACCGATTGGATTGTTGGTCATGTCCATATTGGTGGTCTTGGATGGAATGGGTTTCTGACTTTTGGAATGTTGTATTGGATGTGGCCAAGACTTTTCAAAACCACTATTTATTCGACCAAATTAGCGAATGCGCATTTTTGGCTAGGCACGCTGGGGATTATCTTTTATGCACTTCCCCTTTATGTTTCTGGCCTTACACAATTCCTCATGTTAAAGGAATTTAATGAAGCTGGAAGACTTGCATACCCTAATTTTCTCGAAACGGTCATTCAGCTGGTTCCCATGTATATGCTTCGTGCATTAGGAGGGTTGATGTACTTAATTGGTGCCATTTTGCTGATGTATAACATGTGGATGACTGCTAAGCAAGGGGTTTTTCAAGAAACCGAAGAAGATCAAGCTCCAGCATTAGTGAAAGCTTACCGTCCATCTGGAGAGTTTTGGCACCGAGCCTGGGAAAGAAAACCAGTGTTCTTTACCATTTTGGCTACACTAGCTGTGGCAATTGGAGGAATTGTAGAAATTATTCCGACCCTCTTGATTGAATCGAATGTTCCCACCATTAGTTCCGTGAAACCTTACACACCGCTTGAATTAGAGGGAAGAGATCTTTACATCGCCAATGGTTGTGTGGGATGCCATTCCCAGATGATTCGTCCATTTAGATCCGAGACAGAGCGTTATGGGGAATATTCAAAAGCAGGTGAGTTTGTTTATGATAGGCCATTTCTTTGGGGTTCAAAGCGAACTGGGCCAGATTTACATCGGGTGGGGGGAAAATATCCAGATAGCTGGCATTACCACCACCTAATAGAGCCTACTTCCATGTCTCCTGGTTCCTTGATGCCTCCCTATCCTTGGATGGCGACCAATGAATTGAATATCGAAAC
>CAYNIK010000099.1:0-5370 GCA_964397145.1 uncultured Limnohabitans sp. | reverse complement strand
CCAATAGACGTTCTTTTCTTCAAAAAATCGGCTTGGGATCCGCCGCTTTCGCTGCCGCTCCTTTAGCCGTGAGTGCCTCTTCAACTTCTACTCCAGCAGCAGACTCAGAGGAACAATACCTCCACATTGGAGATGACATTGCGGTAGCAACTACTTCTTTTGGGAAGATCAGAGGCTACCAACTCAATGGGGTCTATACCTTTCTTGGGGTTCCCTATGGAGCAGACACCTCTGGAAAAAACCGCTTCATGCCTCCTCAAAAACCGGCTCCTTGGGAGGAAATAAAAGACACTATTTGGTGGGGAAATACTGCTCCACAAATCATGGACCGCCGCTATGCGAGTGCACACTATTCATTTGCTGATCACTGGAATTACGACGATGTGTCCGAAGATTGTCTCAAACTTAACCTATGGACTACCGGTCTTGCCGATGGGAAAAAACGCCCCGTGCTGGTATGGTTGCATGGAGGAGGATTTACCAACGGAAACGGGATAGAACAGGATGGCTACCACGGAGAAAATTTTGCCAAAAAAGGAGAGGCCGTCTTCGTGTCTATCAACCATCGACTTGGCCCGATTGGATTCACCGATCTCTCTGGAGTGGGAGGAGAAAAGTACGCGGCTTCAGGAAATGTGAGCCAACTTGACATCATCGCCTCCCTGCATTGGGTAAGAGATAACATTGCCAATTTTGGCGGCGACCCCAACAACGTCACCATCATGGGCCAATCGGGCGGGGGAGCAAAAGTAACCTGTACCATGGCCATGCCTGCCGCCAAAGGGCTCGTGCACAAAGGTGTCGCCTTGAGTGGAAGCATGCTGAAGGCCAATGATCAAGAATACAGCAGAAAGCTGGGAAGTTATGTGCTCGAGGAAGCAGGCTTCGCTCCCAATGAGGTGGATAAGCTTCAAGAAATCCCTTGGAGAACCTACATCGACGTGGCCAACAAAGCCCTTGATCGCTTACGCAAAGAAAATCCCTTGCCTGGGTTTAGAGGTGGCTTTGGTCCTGTAGCAGACGGAGTAAATGTACCGAAAGGCGAGTTTTTTAGTAGTTCGTCCGACCACACCAATGACATCCCGCTCATGATCTGCACTACCTTCCACGAATGGGGGGCTACACGAACCAACCCTGCTTTAGAAGCCGCAGGAGAAGCAGAAATCATTGAAGCCATGAAGTCCCGATTTGCGGATAAGGCGGCAGCAGTTTACCAAGCCTACAAAAGCAATTTTCCCGACAAAAAGCCTGCAGAAATCATGACCTTGGCCGCTTCCAATCGACAGAATGCAGTGGCGTGTGGTAACGCAAAAAGCAAACAAAAGGCACCGGTTTACATGGCTTGGTTTGGCTGGGAGCCCAACTTATACAATGGCCGAATGCGGGCTTTCCATTGCATTGACATCTGTTTTTGGTACGACAATACCGACCGCATGTATACCCATACGGGTGGTGGAAAACGCCCTCGACTATTGGCGGAAAAAATGTCGGCGACCCTGCTAGCCTTTATGAAAACGGGCAATCCAAATGGGGCAGGACTACCTTCCTGGCCTAAATTCACCATAGATAAAGGAGAAACCATGGTGCTCAACGATATCTCGGAGGTGCAAAACGATCCAGATCGTGCCGCAAGAACCGCACTACCCACTACCTAACTAGTAAAAGGCCCTGCACAATGCAGGGCCTTTTTTACTTTGCTTTAAAATTTATCAACGCTTTCCCCTTTTCCAGCATTTGGTTGTAAATTTCGATTCGCTCCTTACCCAATCGCAATGACACAATTCAAAAACTATACGGTCCCTTACTCTCCATCGCCTGCTTACTCCAAGTCGGTGGCTTATTTTTCGATGGAATTTGCCATCCATCAGCCGCTAAAGATCTACAGCGGAGGACTTGGCTTCCTTTCAGGATCCCATTTGCGCAGCGCCTACGAGCTAAAGCAAAATCTGATCGGTATTGGCATCCTATGGAAGTATGGTTACTACGATCAACTTCGAAATCAAGACCAAACCTTGAAGCCAGAGTGGTATGAAAAAAATTATAGTTTTCTAGAAGACACCGGCATCAAGTTTACAGTAATTGTTCACAACCAACCGGTCTGGGTAAAGGCGTATTACCTAGCTCCAGAGACCTTTCAGTCGGCTCCACTCTTTTTGTTGAGCACCGACCTACCGGAAAATGACTACCTGAGTCAAACAATCACCCACCGCTTGTATGACGCAGATACTGCAGCAAAAGTAGCACAGATGATGCTTTTGGGGATTGGAGGCGCCACGCTTATCGATATTCTCGGCTTTAATCCGGAAGTGTATCACCTCAACGAAGCACATGGGGTCAGCTGCGCCTTCTACCTAATGAAAAAGTATGGGAAGAAGGAAGAGGTTCAAAAGCGATTGGTGTTCACGACCCACACCCCAGAAGAAGCGGGCAACGAGAAACACGATTTTCACCTCTGTGAAAAGATGAGTTACTTCTATGGTCACTCCGTCGAGGAGGTGCGCCAGCTTACTGAGATGGAGGGCAACCAATTCAATCACAGCCTGGCCGCTTTGCGCTTTGCTCGTGCTGCCAACGGGGTGAGCAAGCTTCACGGAGAAGTGAGCCGACAGATGTGGGGCGGCTACACAGGAATCCCGGCCATCCAATCCATCACCAATGCACAAAACTGGAAATACTGGGCCGACAAGCAATTGTATCGCTTCATGGAGGAAGCAGACAATGCAGCATTTGACGACCGCAAACGTTACCTCAAAAAGCGGGCTTTTGAGATCGTGGCGGATCAAACGGGCAAGGTATTCGACCCCGATGTGCTGACCATCGTCTGGGCAAGACGCTTTGCCGCTTATAAACGACCAGACTTAATCGCTCGGGATATGGAAAAATTCGAGGCCTTGGTCACGAATGCGCAACTCCCAGTTCAAATCATCTGGGCAGGAAAGCCCTATCCCATGGACTATGGAGCAATCTCCGTGTTCAACTCGCTCGTTCACCTCAGCAAACGCTATAAAAATGTAGCCGTATGCGTGGGCTATGAATTGGCCTTGAGTAAGCGACTAAAGCAAGCTTCCGATATCTGGCTAAACAATCCTCGTGTACCTCGAGAGGCCTCCGGCACCTCAGGCATGACCGCTTCCATGAATGGATCGGTCAACTTCAGCACCGATGATGGCTGGATTTGTGAGTTTGCTCGTCACGGGGAAAACAGTTTCATTGTTCCTCAATGCGATTACCAGCACCTACCTATCGAAGACCAAGATGATCAGGATCTGGAAAACCTGTACCAAATTTTGAACAACGAAATTCTGCCGCTCTACTACAGCAACAAAAGAAAGTGGCGGGACATTGTTCAGGCGGGGATGCAAGACGTGCGGGTCACTTTTGAAAGCAACCGAATGGCAAGAGAATACTACGAGTTGATTTACAAGTAGGTCAAAAAACAAAAAGCCCCGTAGCATTACGGGGCTTTTGTACCAGGAGCGGGAATCGAACCCGCACGGCCTAATGGCCACAAGATTTTAAGTCTTGCGTGTCTACCTATTCCACCATCCCGGCTTCCTCTACCGATGTAGAGTTTTCAGTCAAGTTTCCTTGAACTGAAATGAAAAAGCCCTTTTTCAAGGGCTTTTGAGCGGGAGACGAGATTCGAACTCGCGACCCCGACCTTGGCAAGGTCGTGCTCTACCAGCTGAGCTACTCTCGCATTGTGGATGCAAAGGTAAACCGTCAAAATATTTTTACAAGGTAATTGACAAGAATTTTTTTGTGTAACATCAAATTCTTTCTCTGCAAATGCCCTTAATCTCCTTTTGAAATCGGTTTTTTTTACGTCTATCGCCTTCCTTATTCCATTTTCTTTTTCAACTCATGCAATTTCAGCAAGGCTTCAATTGGAGATATGCTGTTGATATCCAGCTCATCCAATAATTTTTTCGCTTCAGCCAGCTTGGGGTCCATCTCAAATAGATGCAGTTGAAAATTCGATTTGGGAACTGAATTCAACTTTGCGTTTTTTTCCTTTGCAGATTTATCTTTTTCCAAGTGACTCATAATCTCCGAGGCACGAAGGACGATGGGGTTGGGCATACCCGCCATCTGCGCCACATGGATACCGAAGCTATGCTCGCTTCCTCCCTCTTTCAGCGTGCGCATAAAGATGACTTTGTTGCCCACCTCCTTGACTGAAACATTGAAGTTTTTGATCCGAGGAAAATCGCTCGCCAACTGATTCAGCTCATGGTAGTGGGTAGCAAACAGGGTTTTGGCCTTGCACGTAGGGTGCTGGTGCAGGTATTCCACGATGGACCAGGCGATCGAAATGCCGTCATAGGTAGAGGTGCCTCTCCCGATCTCATCCATCAAAACCAAGCTCCGACTGGAAAGATTGTTGAGAATACTCGCCGTCTCGGTCATTTCCACCATGAAGGTAGACTCCCCTTTGGAAAGGTTGTCAGAGGCCCCTACTCGGGTAAAGACTTTGTCGATGATCCCTACACGCGCATAGCTTGCCGGCACAAAACTTCCCATTTGCGCCATCAACACAATGAGGGCAGTCTGCCGAAGCAAGGCCGATTTACCCGCCATATTGGGTCCAGTAATGATGAGGATTTGCTGGCTGTCGTGATCTAAGTAAATGTCATTGGGCACGTAGGTTTCGCCTAGTGGCAACTGCTTTTCAATCACGGGATGCCTTCCCTCCTTGATTTCAAGGGTTTCCGTATCGGAAATTTTGGGTCGGCTATAGTTATTGCTGCTGGCCACCTTCGCAAAAGAAAGTAAGGCGTCCAGCGTTCCCAGAACCTTGGCGTTTTGCTGAATTGGAACTACATAGGCAGCAGCCTCCAACACCAACTCTTGGAAATATTTTTGCTCGAGCGCAATCATCCGCTCCTCTGCATGCAAGATCTTCTCTTCGTATTCCTTCAGTTCTGGGGTAATGTAACGCTCTGCATTGACCAAGGTCTGTTTGCGAATCCAGGAATCTGGCACCTTATCCTTGTGTACGTGGGTCACTTCCAGGTAATACCCAAAAACCTTGTTGTAGGAAATCTTCAAGGAAGAAATTCCCGTTTCCTGAATCTCTCGCTGTTGGATCTGCAACAGAAAGTCTTTCCCTGTATTGGCTAAACCACGGTATTCATCTAAGTTCGGGTCCACGCCATCCTTGATTACTCCTCCCTGATGCAAGAGCATGGGGGCAGATTCTTGGAGCTCCTTTTCAATTTTTTCTACCAAGAGTTCACAGGGATGCAACTGCTCGGATAGGCGCTTTAGGGTGGGGTTGGATTGGGTTCTAAGGAGCGCTTTGACTGGAACCAAGGCTAAGAGCGCGCGTTTGATTTGATTGATTTCTCGAGGATTGGCACGACCTAC
>CAYNIK010000098.1:0-5405 GCA_964397145.1 uncultured Limnohabitans sp. | reverse complement strand
CTTGCCGAAGGCATAAAATAAAAAAAGGAGGCCATCATTTCACTAAATCGTAATTCCGGAAGAAGACGCTCCTCGAGGGCTGCTTGGTAGGCATTGGCAGCATGCTCAGGCTGATCAAAGTGCTTCGCGATGCTTTGCCCAGCCAGGATGCCCGAATAAATAGAATTGGTTAGGCCTTCTGCTGTCAAGGGGTCGGCGAATCCAGCGGAATCTCCAGTTAGAAATACTCCTCTTCTAGAAAAACCATCAGTACGTGCCCCTACAGGGATTTGGAATCCATGGGCCTCCTCAAAGGTGGTTTCCAGGATCCCTAATTTTTGAAGGTAGGCTTGGTAAAAGGTGCGGAGTTGGATCTTTTTGGGCGCAAATAATCCAATACCAATGGAAAGATGATTTGCTTTGGGGAAGCACCAGCCATAACCCTGAGGGATGGCGTCGATGTCAAAGCGAGCTTCTTTGGAAAGGCGCTCAAAATCTTCGTGACTTACTCCAACTTCGTATTCCAAGGCAGGAATTAGTTTACGCGTTTCCTTCCATCCAGCGAGCTTGGCGGTAGGACCCAACACCCCGTCTGCTGCCACTACATAGCGTGCATGCAGTACCTCATTTTGGGTATGAAGACAAATATCATCAACAAACTCGAGTTGCTGCAGCGCCTGACCCTCAAGAAGTACTGCCCCAAGTTTGACCGCTTCTTGGACAAGGAGGTGATCAAACTGGTCCCGCATGACCATACTCAAAATGGGAAAACTTCGCTGTGCAGTAAAGGGCTGAGTTTGCTGGTCAAAATACACCGCCAAGGAATGGAATTCTTTTTCCACCGCTTCTTGAACGGAGATGGGGAGCAATTCACGCCCACGAAAAACTAATCCCCCACCACAGGTTTTGTACCTCGGAAGCGTTTCTTTTTCAAGAATGGCAACTTTCAGACCTGCTTTTGCCAGTTGGAATGCAGCCATCGACCCTGCGGGTCCCGACCCGACTACTAGTACATCCCAAGTAAAATTTTCAGACATTAAAGCGATTTTTGAACTTGGGTTCAAAATAGGCAACTAAGTTGAGGAAGAAAAAAATTGAGAAAAAAAGTAAATTACTAAGAACAAAAAGCTGCAGTTTGAATCCCGATTCCTAAATCAAATTTTTAATCATTCAAAATTCATGAAATACGGAAAGGGATTTAATCTAGTGAATCTTCTACTTTCATTGGTTATGAAAAAACAATGCTACCTTCTCGTTTTTTTAATTCTTGCAAGCACTAGCTGGAGCACTGCGCAATCCCTACTTGAATTTAAGCTAGTCAATAAGACAGGTCTGCCCTACTATGGCGCATATTTAACAGCAACTGATACAAAAGAGTGGGGAGCAAATATACTAACACCGCGCGTGCTGGAAGACGAAGCCGAAGTCGACCTTAAAGTCAAAATTGTTCCAAACTCAGGATGCAAATGGGATCTCAAGATGACTGAATACGATAGCGAAAAAACTTGGGTCCTGCTAAAAGGCCTCGACCTTTGCAAGGCTTCCGTCCTAACCCTATTCATCGAGGAAGATGGCGATTACGGATTCAAAATAGACTAATCCCTTTGCTTAAAAAGCAATTACCTAAGAGAATTCGTGAAAACAAGGTTCCCTTGGGCAGCTTTTTCCATCTAGTTCACGATTTTAACCTCTATCCGCCGGTTTAGCGGATTCTCTTTTTCGGTACCCTGGTAAGGATAGGCAGGAGTTGACCAGCCGTAGCCCTTAGTCTCAATTCGACTTGAATCAATTCCTTTTTTCACCAAGTACTCCTTCACTGCATTGGCTCTACGCAAGGAAAGGTCCAGGTTGTATTTTTCTGTTCCTACCTTGTCCGTATGCCCTTCCACTACAATCCGAATGTCAGTCTTGGCTTGCATCAAAAGTACCAATTGCTCCAGCTCTTCCAGATCAGCTGCTTGATCAATCTCTGCGCTGGCCTCTTTAAACAGAATATCCAAGTCGATGGTGTATCCTTCTCGTGCAGGAGTGGAAAAGAAAGTGCTCGCTTTTAAAGGAGTATCTAGCCCTTTGAAACTAAGTTCAATTTCAACTTCTTCTCCAAACATGCAAGGAGAAAATTCAAGTTCATAATTAAGTCCAATCTCCTGCAACATATTATCAAACAAGGTAGCAAACTCATTCTCGTGATAAATTTGGTAGAATTCTCCTCCCGCATAGTAGGCGATTGTCTTGAGGTATTCTTCGTTGACATATTCTCCAAATCCCACAGGGATTATATTGATATTGTTGTCAATTGCCAACCGAATAACCTCGCTCAATTCAAGCGGAATTTGGTCTGTGTTGGTTTCCCCATCTGTAAATAAGATAATAATCTTAGAGTCTGAGCTGGTATCCTGTGCCAATTTTTGGATGGCCTCATACAACGCATCTTTGATGGCTGTAGATCTACCAAAACCAGCTAGCCCAATGGGCGGAACCAAGACCTGCTTAATACGATTTACTTCCGTGGAAGTGACTAGGTGCCTTATATTTCCTTCCCCATCAAATTTTTGAATAGAATACGTGCTGAGGGCCTTTGGATCCTTCAAGGAATTAGATTGGATAGCCTTAAAAACACTCTCCTGAAGCTCATTTGCACGGTAGTCCCCCATAGATCCGCTATGATCTAGCACAAAAGAATAATGTCTTTTGACCTCCTTTTTGGGAAGTAGAACCCATTTTTTAACTACACATGCTACAGAATCAGGCCTTCGAAGAGTAAGCTTTTCTATATTCTCTTTATTGAGGTCATTTAAGTAACGTCGATAAACAAGATCCCCCACCTTAAATGATACATATCCTTTGGATGCTGTTATCCGTGGAAAAAGTGCCTTTGCCTCAAGTTGGGGCACTCGGTCTTTTTCCACTACTACCTTAGCAAATTGATCCTTGGTAGTGGTGACTAGGTTCCTGACAGGCAAGTAGGATGGAGGAGCTTGGTGTTGCTTGACTACCGTTTCATGCTTGTTGGTTCCTATCTTATAGGTCATTAGCGGTTTCTCTCTTTTGAATATCCGTTTGAGTTCTTCCCAAGTTTTGGTAGCAACTCTATCTAATTCTGCCAAACCCTTGGTTACTGTGGTTGGAGTTCCGCTCCTCGCAGGCACCTCTTGACCATAAGAATTAAAACACAGAAAACTGCCTATCAAAAGGAAGACGAGAAATTTATTTTTCATTGGAAAAAGTGATTTTGTAAGGGTTAATTACTCTCATATAATTGAACTAACCTATATAGAATATTCTTCTTGAAGCAATTTTCGCAAGGCAACTGTACTTCGAATTAGTTGTTCTACTTCCCGAATCTGGGTCTCAGTATTTCTTTTGAGGTAATAAAAGGTATTGTAAAACTGTTGGAGCTCGTTTTCTTGATACGTAAGCAAGGCAGGATTCCCTTCTGGAATTAATAGTTCGAAGGTATACGAATCTGAGTATTTGGTTGCTCTCTCAAACACCCGCGCATCAAAAATGTGTTTATTTTCATCCTGAACTTTTTTCACATCTTCAAAATACCACTTGATTCGCTGTTCGTATTGCGTTTTCTGGTTGTCGTAATTGGATAAGGAATCAGCTACCACTTCTTTACTGATGATACTAAACATCCCAGAATTCTTAAGTTGATCCAAAGAACGGGATGCTAATGGAAATTCACTTGCATAGACCCCAAGCCTCCTTCCAAACTGATACAACTTTGCACCATGTACTTTTACATCGGGCTGATTGAAAAAATAAGCCAAAGAATCAGCTGCAACTTTTCGCTGCAACAAGGCGGCTTGTTGACGAGCAAGCAATTCTTCATTGCGCTCCAAATCGGCCACCATGGACTTCATCAATCGTAGCTCCAACCGACCTTGCACATATTCTTCCCGCAAGTTCTCTGCAAAAAAACCTAGTGTTACTGCTGTAAAAAGAAGAAAAAACTCAACTAAATAATCTTTTATCCCTTTCTTAAGCGAACCTAAATACGTTTGATTTTCCTGCATTGCTTTAATTTTTTAATAATAAATTTAATTAAATTTTCTTTTTGAAAACCTTCGTGCACTCTTTGTTTAGCTGGATTGGATGCTCCAAAATTTAAAAATTCTAGCCAGGATTTTATTTCTTCTCCGATAGAAGAATTATTCAGTTTGCTTACTTTTTCAATGCGTTAATCCTAAAAACAATAAACCCCTCTTTTAAGGGGTTTATTGTTTACAGAGTGAACTATTTATCTTTCGGCTTATCCCGCTGCATCTGCACCATGTCCACCGGAGGTGGTACAGTATCTCCCAACAGGTGAGCCACAAAGTAATCGCCCATCTTCCAGAAGAAGTATTCAGTCATGTCCCCATAGCCATGGCGCTGTCCTGGAAGTAGCACAAATTCAAAACGCTTTCCAGCTTTGATTAGGGCATTGGCCATTCGAATGGTGCCAGCAGGATGTACATTGTTATCTACATCACCGGTACTGAGCATGAGGTGCCCTTTTAGGTTTTTAGCGAGGTCTGGATTTTTCTCAATTTGATACACAAAGGTAGTATCTCCGCTCGGCAAGATTCGCTCCTGCACGCCATGGTGCTTTTCTGACCACCAACGGTTGTAAATGTTATTTTCGTGATTTCCTGCTGAAGAAACGGCCACTTTAAATACGTCTGGATACACCAACATTGCTGCAGTGGACATAAATCCACCCCCCGAATGCCCATGGATTCCTACCTTGTGACGGTCGATAAAGGAATGACGATCCGCCAACTGTTCCACGGCAGCCTTCTTGTCAGCCAACCCATAGTCACGCAAGTCACCATAGCCATAGTTGTGGTACCACTTGGATCGAGCAGGATGTCCACCTCGGTTGCCCAGCGTCACCACCACAAAGCCAAACTGTGCCAAGCGATCGGTGCGGTCCATACCACGACCAAAAGACTTGTTGACCGCCTCAGTCTGTGGACCTGGATACACATATTGGATCAAGGGATAGGTGCGAGTTGAATCAAAATCAAATGGCTTGTACATCACCCCAAACAAGTCAGTAATTCCGTCGTCTGCCTTAAAGGTAAAGGGCTCTGGGAATTTGTATCCCGCCGCCATAAGCTGGCTCAAATCTGCCGTCTCCAAATCCATGATTTTGGCTCCATTTCGATCATACAAAACCGAAACAGGCACTGTATTCACTCGGGAAAAATTCGATACAAAATAGGAAGCAGGATCATTGATGCTAATTTCGTGGTTGAAGTCTCCTTTATTCAACAAGGTAACTGCTCCCCCATCCAAAGACACCGAATACAAGTGTTCGTAGTAAGGATCCTCTCCTTTTTCACGACCATTGGCCGTGAAATACAATTTGCGTAGACCTGCATCTACTCGCGCAGCACCTGCAGTATGGTAAGGGCCTGAGGTAAGTTGACGCT